>DASWFA010000754.1:0-3822 GCA_036394475.1 Binatia bacterium | reverse complement strand
CCGCGTGCTCACCGGCTTTTGCTCGATATAAAGCTTTTTCACGAAATCGGGTCCGAGCTGATGGTGGAAGCGGGCGGCGAGATTCGCCCCGGCGCCGGTCGTCGTCGGGTCCTCGGTCGAGATCTTGCCCCGCCATTTCGGATTCAAAAGGTCCTTGGCCGCGCGGATCTCGTCCGGCTTGACCGCGTCGCTGTTGAAGAAGAGCAGGCTCGAGACGCTGCTGAACGGCCGCAGGATGAATTTCTCCTCCGGATCGACGTACCAGGGCTTGCCCTTCTTCCATTTGGAGCCGTCGACGACTTCCGGCAGGACCATCAGCGGCTTCAGCGGATCGAGCATCTTTTCCGCGTAGAGCACCGTGGCGGTCGTGTCCGGCCCGGAGAGAAACACGTCGACCGAATAGATGCCGGCGGCGCGCTCGGTCCTCAGCCGCGCGGCCATCTCGCTGGAGCGGCCCGCCAGAAACTCGACCGGGATGCCGTAGCGCGTCTTGAACTTCGGGATGATATCGTTCCGCATCACCGGATCGGGCGAGCCCACGACCACGACCGCGCCCTCCTTCTTCGCCGCCGCCAGCGTCTGCTCCCAGGCCTTGTCCTGCGCCGCGGCTGCGGCCCAGGAGAAGAGGCAACCGGCAACCGGCAATAGGCAATAGAAAGAAAGGACCAACCTCAGGCGCTTGCCGTTCTTCGTTTTTCTAATGCCTGATGCCTGATGCCTGATGCCCGTTTTTCCCATCATCGCTCCAGATTTCCCGTCAGCGGCATGACGAATTTTCTTCCGACCAGCATAATTACAGAGACGATTGCGGTGATCAACAGCCCGAGCGCGGCGGCGCGCTCGACCTCGCCGCTGAAGCTGTATTCCATGAGCAGGATCGCCAGCGGCCGCGAGCGCGGGCTGTAGAGCAGCACCGGCGTGCTGATGCTCGAGAGCGCGTTGCCGAAGCTGATCAGCCCGACGGTCGCCGCGATCGGGGCGACCAGCGGCGCGAGTATCCTTCTATAGGTATAGCGCCAGGAGGCGCCGCTCACCCGCGCCGCCTCTTCGAGGTCGGGGCCGAGCTGCAAGAAAGCCGCCTTGAACGCCTGCGTGCATACGGGGCTTTCCTTGATCGTCAGCGCCAGCGCGATCCCCCACACCGAGCCGTAAAGCAGCGATCTCAGCGGCGAGGCGAGAAACATCCATAAAAGCCCGAGGCTCATGAGGATGCCGGGAACCACCCAGGGCGTCCAGGTGAGCATTTCCAGCGCCGGCGCGCTGCGGAGTTTTTTGCAGGCGAGCAGATAGCCGACGGTCGAATAGAGCGCGACGGCCGCCGCGGCGGTGATCACGGCGATGACGAGGCTGTTTTTCAGCGCCGAGAAAAAAAGCGGATCGCCGATGAGGTTCTGCCAGTGCACCAGGCTGAAGGGCGCGCGGAGATTGAAAAAACCGTAGCGCCGCATCACCGAGCCGAGCAGAAGAAAAGAGAGCGGCAGGAACATCATCACGGCGATGTAGCCGAGGCAGCCGCCGAGGGCGGCGTAGCGCCATTTGCCGAGCTTGATCCGGAGCGTCGAATAGCCCTGGCCGGTCACGACGGTGAATTTTTTTCCCTTGAGGCGCTTCTGGTAAAAATAGGCGAGCGCCGCCAGCACGACGAGAAAGACCGAGCCCAGCGCCGTCGCTTCGCCGTAGGCGGACGGCTCGTGGCGCGTGTAGTCGTAGATTTTGGTCGCGTAGACGTAGATGCCCACCGGCGTGCCGAGGAGCAGCTCGGTATTGAAAGACTCCAGGCCGCGAATGAAGCTGAGCGCCGCGACGGCGAGGATCGCCGGCAGGATCACCGGCAGGCTGATGCGGCGTAGCACTGTAAAGTTATTGGCGCCGGCGACGCGCGCGGCCTCTTCGAGAGTCGCGCCGACGCGCCGGAAGATCGGCGTCAACAGCATGACCTTGAACCAGACGCCGCCGGTGGCGAGGTGCACCCAGACGATGCCCCAGAAGCTGTAGGGATTGAACAGCGGCGCTTGCACGAACGGCAGCGCGGCGGCGGCGGTGTTGAGAAAGCCGAAATTCGGGTCGAGCAGGAGAATCCACGCGAGGACGAGGGGAAAATCGGGCACGAAGTAGGCGAACCAGCAGAGAAACTCGATCAGGGTCCGGCCCGGCATATCGGTGCGCGCGATCAGCCAGGCGATGCCGACGGCAAGAAACATTCCGGGGATCAAATAGGTGGTCGAAAGGAGAAAGCTCATCCATAACGCGTTCAACGTCGCCGGCTCGCTGAAGGCGCGGATCCAATTGTCGAAGCCGTAAACCGCCTCCTTGCCCGGCGGCGCTATGTTGAAGCTGCTGACGAGGAGAAACACGACCGGCAGCCCCATGGCGACGCCAAAAAAGAAGAGCGCGCCGAATTCCGCGAGGCGGAAGCGGCCCGGTCGGATGCCCGGCGCGGCGGTGGCGGCGAGCGTGGTCATGATTTAAACCTAAGAAGCGTAAGCCGCGCCGGGTCGAAGGCGAGGCGGATCTCGGCGCCCGCCGAGTAGCGCACGTGCTTGCCGCCGAAGAGCACGAGGCTCTTCCCGCACGCGCCGACGGTGTATTCCAGATGGTCGCCGAGGTAGGCGACTTCGTTGACCCTCGCCTTCACGTGATTCGGCTCCGCCTCGCCGCCGGGGAGAATTTCCACGTCCTCCGGACGGCAGATGACGCGCACGGCGTCGCCTTCGGCGAAGCCGCCGTTCAAGTTTTCGCCCATGCTCAGGCGCTCGCCGCCGCTGAATTCGACGAAGAGGCGCCGGTCGCTCTTCCGGACCGCGCCCTCGAGCACCACGGTGCGGCCGAGAAAATCGCCGACGAAAGCCGTCGCGGGCTTTTCGTAAATATCCACCGGCGTTCCGATCTGCTCCAGCCTTCCCTGCCGGACGACCGCGATGCGGTCGGACAGCGTCATCGCCTCGCTCTGGTCGTGCGTCACGTACAGGACCGATAGATTGAGCCGCCGCTGCAGCGCGCGCAGCTCGAAGCGCATCTGCTCTCTCAGCTTGGCGTCGAGGTTGGAGAGCGGCTCATCGAGCAGCAGGATCGTCGGGGTGTACGCCAGCGCCCGGGCCAGGGCGACGCGCTGCTGCTGCCCGCCGGAGAGGCTCGTCGCGCCGCGCTCCTCCGTTCCCGAGAGGCCCACCAGATCGAGCGTCTCCAGGACCTTTTTCTTGAGCGGCCCGGCCGGCTCGCCGCGAACTCTCAGGGGAAACGCCACGTTCTCGAAAACGGTCATGTGCGGCCAGATCGCGTAGGACTGAAAGACCATTCCCATCCGGCGCTTGTCCGGCGGGACGAAGACGCCGCGCCGGGGCGACGCCACCGGGACGCCGTTCAAAACGATCTCCCCGCCGTCGGGCTCCTCCAGCCCGGCCACGAGCCGGAGCGTCGTCGTCTTGCCGCATCCCGAGGGGCCGAGCAGCGTGAAAAACTCGCCCGCGGCCAGCGTGAAGCTCACTCGGTCTACGGCGGTATAGTCCCCATAGCATTTGACGACTTCGGAGAATTCAAGAACCGGCTTTGACATTTTTATCCGCGGCGGCGCTCTTCGCCGCCGGTGAGATTATTGGTTCATCCAAAAGATTGCAATAGTAGCGCCACGAGGATTCGACGTAGGCGCTCGCCCGGCGCCCTTCCTGGGCCGGGCGGAACGTCTCCAGGTCTTCCTCCGGAATCGGCCGGGGCTCGCCCAGGAGCCGCGCGCGGTAGTTGACCTCCGCCAGCTCGGCGAGCTTGATCGCCGACAGCGTCGCTTCCTGGACGCCGGCGCCGACGGCGGTGATGCCGTGGCCGCGC
>DASWFA010000753.1:0-7820 GCA_036394475.1 Binatia bacterium | reverse complement strand
CGCCCTGCTAAGCTGCCTCGCCCTGGTCTCGACCGCGCGGGCGTCGTGCCGCGACCTGGACCTCACGCGCCGCGGCGGCCCCGCGCCCGCCTGGGCCGCCGAGCCCGACGCGGTGATTCAATACTTCGGCCACAATTTTTTCCAGATCACCACGGGCAAGGGGACCAGGATCATCACCGACCCGCTGGCGCCCGGCATGTACCCGACGCCCGAGGTCTGGCCGCACGTGGTGACCGTCGGGCGCGAGCATCCCAACCACAACTACGTCGAGCTGGCGCGCGGGAACCCGATCATTCTCCGCGGGCTGTCCAATTACGGCGCGGAGTGGAACCGGGTCAGCATGAACGTGCGCGACGTGTTCATCTACAACCTGCCGGTCTACCAGCAGGCGTTCGGCACGGCGCTGAAGGGCGCCGCCTTCATCTTCGATCTGGGGTCGCTCTGCATCGCGCATCTCGGCGATCTGAGCCATACGCTCTCGCCCGAGCAGCTAAAACAGATCGGCCGGGTGGACGTCGCGCTGATCCCGATCGGCGGCGTCTTCACCATGCCGCCGGACACCGCCCGCGAGGTGCTGGCGCAGCTGAAGCCCAAGATCGCCATCCCCATGCACTACCGCGACAACATGTACATCCTCGAGACCTTCGTCCAGGGGCTCGCGACGCGCCGCCCGGAAGGCGATACTCTCGTCGTGAGCAAATCGGCCCTGCCGAAGCAGACGGAGATCGTCGTGCTCAGGCCCAAGGGCGGATACGGGGGCTGGGGCGGGTAGGCGACTTTAGGACGAACGATGCATCCAGATTCCATATTGCAAATACGTCTGGATATCGCCTGGGTCCTGTTACTCCTTCGCCTTTTTACCGCCGGCCGGAGAGGCGAGGCCAAGCCCGAAGTCCATTTGTTTCTCGGCGACCGCTACTGGCGTCTGGCCGACTACCACGCGGAAAAAGGAAATAAGAGAAAGGCCGCGCGCCTGCGCGCCGAGGCCAACCGTCATCTCGCCCTGGGAGGCTGGAATCCCACTCTGCCGCCGGCCATGGCGCTGGCGATGCCCGTTCCAGAGAGACCGACGTTGACTCAAGCGATCGGCTGGCGCGCGCGGCCGCGTCCTCCGGACGACGCGGCCTGATATTCTCACACCATCTCGATCACCATCGGCCGCTTCTGGCGGAACGCGTAGAGCGCCGCCGGGCGATGCGTGCCGCGGCGTTTTTTGGGCAGCTTTTTCAGCAATCCCAGCGCCAGAATCTTTTTCCGGAAATTGCGCCGGTCGAGCCGGCGGTCGAGAATCGTCTCGTAGAGTTCCTGCAGCTCGCCCAGCGTGAACTCTTTCGCGAGCAGGCTGTAGACGATGTTGGTGTATTGCAGCTTGGAGCGGAGCCGCTGCAGCGCCAGCCGGCCGACCTGGTCGTGATCGTAGGCGAGGGGAGGGAGCCGGTCGGCCGGGAACCATCGGACGGCGGCGTAGCGCGGCGCCGGGCTCGGCGCGACGCTCGGCTTCGGCACCAGCGCCAGGTAGGAAGCCGAGACGACCCGGAGCGCGGGGTCGCGCTCCGGCTTGCCGAAGGTGTAGAGCTGCTCGATGTAGCTCTGGTGGACGGCGGTCAGCTCGAAAATCTCGCGCTCGGCCGCCTGGTCGAGCGACTCCTCCGCTCCAACCAGCCCGCCGGGAAAGGCCCATTTCCCCGCGAACGGTCCTTCTTTCACTTGCACCAGAAGACAGTGGAGCGCGCCGCCGCTCAAAGTATAAACCGCGACGTCGACCGCGACCACCGGGTGGTGTCGGCTGTCGGAAAAGCGCGCTGGCGATGGCTCGGCCGCCATGATTTTCGGTTTTAAATCTTGAACGCTTCGCGCGTGCTCGAGGCGAAGAGGCTTTCGAGGTCGAGCTTCTGCTTGATGAGCCCCTGCTCCAGAAGATAGCCGTGGAGGGTCTCCAGAACGTGCCGGTTGGGCGCGAAGCCGTAGGGCCAGAAGTCCGCGCCCATCGCGTCCCGCGTCTCCTCGTATTCCGCCGCGAACCAGGGCAGGCTCACGTGCAGCACGTTGGTGTCGTAGAGCCGGCCGAAGCAACGGTCTTTCGCCTCCGAGAACGCCTTGTAGAGGCTCCCGGCCGCCCAGGGATGCGCGTCATGGACGCTTTTCCGGATCACGATAACGTGCATGATGGGGAAGATTTTCGTCCGCTTGAAATAATCCATCTCGGCCCGCTTGTAGTCGGGAAAGAGGCGCTGGACGCGCGGCGAGCCGCCAAGAAAGCTCGAAGGCATGCGCGGCGCCATCATGGCGTCGATCGCGCCGCTCTCGATCATCTCGTTCAAGGTCTTGTCCCGGACGATCTCCAGACGGATTCCCTTCGGCAGGTCGAAATCGACCCGGTCCTTCCGGCCGAGCTGCTCCTCGCCGGCCTGCACCCATTGGACGTCCTCCGGCTTGACGCCGTACTCGTGCTGGAACATGCCGCGGAGCCACACCGCGGCCGTCATCGTGTACTCCGGCACGCCGACGCGCTTGCCGCGAAAATCCTCCGGCTTCTCGATGCCGGAGGCCGTGTTGACGAAGATGCAGCGGTGGCGGAACGTGCGCGAGGGAAAGACGGGGATGGCGACGAACGGATGGCGGCCCTGGGCGGCGGCGACGAGAAACGCGCCCATCGACAGCTCGGCGGCGTCGAACTCCTCGAAGCGGCACATGCGCCAGAATATCTCCTCGACCTCCAGCGGGACGTAATTGAGATCGATCCCTTCGGCCTTGACCGTCCCGTTGCGGAGCGGCCGCGTGCGGTCGTAGTCTTCGCAGGCGAGAGTGAGTTGGATGTCGGACATGGTCACCTCAATATTGAATGATGAGTTTTGAATTTTGAATTATAATTCAACACTCGACATTCAAAATCAAACATTCTGCGCGCCGAGCGCCTGATTCACTAAATCTACAAATCTGCGCGCCAGCGTCGTCAAGCCCGCCCGGCCGTTTTTCACCAATTCCGCGCGCAGGCCGGCGCTGCCGAGGCAGACTCCCGTGACGCCGAGCGCGGCGTATTCCCCGACGTTTTGCTCGGTGACGCCGCCGGAGACCATCAGGCGCAGGTCCGGCAACGGGGCCAATACCTGGCGCACGAAGTGCGGCCCGCCGGCGGTGTCGGCGGGAAAGATCTTCACCAGGTCGGCCCCGGCGCGCGCCGCGGCGCGCATCTCGGTCGGCGTGGCCGCGCCGCTGATGCAGGCGACGCCGGCCTTGTGGCAGAGCGGGATCAGATTCAACTCCAGCGTCGGCGAGACGATGAACCCGGCCCCGGCGGCGATCGCCCGCTCGGCGTCGGCGGGGGAGAGCACGGTGCCGCCGCCGACGCGCAGGTCTTTTCGCCTGGCCAGCGCCTCGATCACGCCCACGGCGCCGGGGACGCTGAACGTGATCTCGACGAACTCGATCCCGCCCCGGGCGACCGCCTCGGCCGTCTCTAGCGCCTCTTCGGCGCTTTTGGCGCGCACCACGGCGACCAGCCGCCGGCGGTGCATCGTATTTAGTAACTCTTCCCTGCCCATTATTTCCCGCCCATTTCTCTTTAACTGAGACTTAATCCGCCGTCCACGATGAGCGTCTGGCCGGTGACGAAATCGCCGCCGGTGACGAGGCCGAGGATCGCCGCGGCGATGTTCTCCGGCGTGGCGACGCGCCCCAGCGGGTAATTCGCCCCGGCCTTGGCCATCACCGCGTCGTAATCGGCGCCGTAATGTTTTTCCATCCAGGGGGTGTCGGTGAACGCCGGCGCCACCGCGTTGACCCGGATCTTCGGCGCGAGCGCGACGGCCAGGCCGCGCGTGAGATATATCAGCGCCGCCTTGGCCGTGCCGTAGGCGAGCGACGACATCGTCGCGGGCGCGAGGACGCCCGAAATCGACGCCACGTTCACCACCATGCCGCCGGTTTTTTCCAACAGCGGCGCGGCCGCGCGCACGCAGCGGAAGGCGCCCTTTAAATTCACGTCGAGGATGTCGTCCCAGACTTCGTCGGTGAGGCTCGTGAGGTCTTTGACCGGCACCCAGCGCGTCACGCCGGCGTTGTTGACCAGGACGTCGAGCCGGCGAAAGCGGGCTTCCACGTCGCGCACCATCCGGCCGACTTCCTCCTCGCTCTTGACGTCGGCGCGGACGCACAGCGCTTCGGCGCCGGCCTTTTTTACCTCGGCGGCGAGCTTCTCGGCTTCTTTTTCCGCCGAGCGGTAGTTGATCGCGATGCCGGCCGCCCCGGCCCGGGCCAGCGCGAGCACCGTCGCCCGCCCGATGCCGGTCGCGCCGCCCGTAACCAAGGCGATTTTGCCTTTCAACTCCATGTCGTCTCCAGTTTCGGGTTTCGAGCTTCAGGCTTCAAGCGAAAAGCGTCGATCTCAATCCGGTCCGTCTTGGAACTTGAAACTTCAAGCTTGCAACTTCTTTCGCAGTTTCGCCGTCGCATCGCGATCGATCACCCATTGCGCCGGCATGCGCACCAGCTCGTCCTCTTTGCCGGTAAATCTGACGGCGACGCCGTAGTCGCGCGCCGCCGCCTCCGCCGTCACGTAGCCGGCGATCACGTCCGCGCGCACCAGCTCGGGGTCGCGGTCGAGCGGATCGCCGAAGCCGCCGCCGCCGGGCAGATTCAGATGCACCGCGTGGCCGCGCTCGAGCTCGATCTGCGACTTGGGATTGGGCCGCCTGCCGTCGTCCAGGATCAATTCGCCCGCGGTTCCCGGCCGGCCGCCGAAGAGCCCGGGCGCCGGGTAGCGCGTCCGGTCGACGATCGAGCTCACGCTCCACCGGCCGTCGCCGCGCCGGGCGAACTCGGTCAGCTGTCCGAGGCCGCCGCGCCACTTTCCCGCGCCGCCCGAATCGGCGCGCAGCTCGCGCCGCCGCATGACCAGCGGCGAGAGGCTCTCGATGACCTCCGCCGGCACGCCGGCGACGCCGCTCGGAAAGCCGACGGCGCTGAGGCCGTCCTTCTCCGGCCGCGCGCCGGTGCCGCCGACCTGAAAAATCGTCATGTTGAACTGTGGGTTCTGGCCGCGCCACACCGTGAGCCAGATCGGATCGGCGCCCGGCGCCAAGAGCCGGCCGGGCATGGCGCCCGCGAGCGCGGCGAAGATCGCGCTCGGCACGAAGTGGCCGACCGCCTGGCGGCTCGCCACCGGCGCGGGCTCGAGCGCGTTGACGATGCTCCCCGGCGGCGCGGTCACGCGGACCGGGCGGAAGCTGCCCTCGTTGTGCGGCACGTCGGGATAGATCGCCGCCTTGACGGCGAAGCTCGCGTAGGCGTGCGTGTAATTGAGCACCACGTTGATGCCGTGCGCGCTCTCGGGCGAGGAGCCGGCGAAGTCGATCAGTATTTCATCTCCGTCGACGGTTACCTTGCAGCAAAGCAAAATCGGCTCCTCGAAGCCGTCGCTCCAGGTCTCGCTTTGCCACTCGCCGTCCGGCAGGGCGCGGATCTTCTCCCTGACCGCGGCCTCCGACCGGCGGATGATCTCCTCGGCGACGGGATCGATGCTCTCGAGGCCGAACTCGTCCATCATCTCGATGAGCGCCCGCCCGCCGGCGTCGTTGCACGCGGCCTGCGCGTAGAGGTCGCCGACGACCTCGTCGGGCAGGCGCACGTTGGCGCGGATGATTTTCAAGAGAATATCGTTCGGCTCGCCGCGCTCGAAGAGCTTCATGACCGGGAGCCGGAGCCCTTCCTCGTAAACCTCGCGCGCCTCGGCGGACAGGATGCGCCCGCCGATGTCGGCGGCGTGGCAGGTGTTGGCGAACCAGGCGACCAGACGGCCGTTTTTAAAGATCGGCGTCGTGATCGTGATGTCGTTGATCTGCCCCGCCGTCATCCACGGGTCGTTGGTGACGAGCACGTCGCCGGGCGCTAGCTTCTCCGGCGGATAGGCGGCGAGAAAATGGCGCATCGAGCTCGCCATCGCGTTGATGTGGCCGGGCGTGCCGCTGATCGACTGCGCGATCATCCGGCCTTTGGTGTCGAACACGCCGCAGGCCAAGTCCTGGCTCTCGCGCACGATCGTGCTGAAGGCGGTGCGGATGAGCGCGTCCTGCTGCTCGTTGGCGACCGAGAGCAGCCGGTTCCAGATCACTTCCAGCGCGACCGGATCGATCCCGTTACTGGCCATCGGCGAACTCCACGACGACGTTCAAGTGCTCGTCCACCCGGCCGCGCCCGCGCGCGCCGACGATCAGCGTCGATTCGCGCTCCTCCAGGATCGCCGGCCCGCTGAACGTTGCGCCCGGCGCGAGCGCGTAGCGGTCGTACACCGGCGTCTCGACGTAGCCGCCGCGCTCGGGGAAATAGGCGCGCCGCTTGCCCTTCAATGCGACGACGGCGCCGTCGCGGCCGCCGGCCGCCTCGGGCATGCGAAAGTCCATGGCCGGCTCCGGCCCGGCCGCGACCACGCGCCAGTTTATGACTTCCAGAGGCACGTCCGGCCCTTTGCGGCCGTAGAGCGAGCGGTAGACCTCTTCGAAGCTCGCTTGAATCGTTTTTCGGTGCGTCGCGTCCAGCCGGCCTTCCGGCAGGCTCACGGAAACCTCGTGTCCCTGGCCGACGTAGCGCATGTCCGCGGTGCGCTCGTAGCGGATGTCCGTTGACGACAGTCCCGAGCTTTCCAGGACCGCGCGCCCCTCGCCGGCCATCTCGTCGAGGAGAGAGTTGGCGTCCTCCCAGCGCATGGCGTCGAGCCGGCTGTAG
The DNA here is from genome assembly GCA_036394475.1 of Binatia bacterium. Classification (GTDB taxonomy): domain Bacteria; phylum Desulfobacterota; class Binatia; order UBA9968; family UBA9968; genus JAJPJQ01. Next base: position 1,100 of record DASWFA010000753.1, on the reverse strand, counting down.
GCGCTCCGGACGAAGTCGAACGCGAGCGGCGCGGCGAGCAGCCCGAAGGTCGAGCCGACGCCCGCGCCGACGGGGGAGACGAGCGCCGGGAGGTGGAGGATCTCCGCGACGCGGTAGCCGTGCATCGGCCCGGCCCCGCCGAAGGCGTAGAGCGGCATGCGGCGCGGGTCCTTGCCGCGCTCGCCGAGATGCGCGCGCGCCGCGTTGGCCATGTTCTCGCCGACGATCTGGTGGATGCCCCACGCCGCCTGCTCGAGCGTGAGCTTGAGCTTTTCCGCCGGGCGCGCGAGCGCGCGGCGCGCGGCGTCCACGTCCAGCTCCATTTTGCCGCCGAGAAAATATTTCGGGTCGAGATAGCCGAGCACCAGATCGGCGTCGGTCACCGTCGGCTCGGCGCCGCCGCGGCCGTAGCAGGCGGGGCCGGGCTCGGCGCCCGAGCTTTCGGGGCCGACCTTGAGCAGCCCGAGCGCGTCGACGCGCGCGATGCTGCCGCCGCCGGCGCCGATCTCGATCATGTCGATGACGGGAATTTTTACCGGCAGCCCGCTGCCTTTTCTAAAACGGTAGACGCGGTCGACCTCGAACTCGTGCGCCTTCAGCGGCTTGCCGTCCTCGACGGCGCAGAGCTTGGCCGTGGTGCCGCCCATATCGAACGAGAGGAGGTTCTTGAAGCCGGCGCGCGCGCCCTGATGCGCCGCCGCGAGCGCACCCGCCGCCGGGCCGGACTCCAAAAGCCGCACCGGGAAGCGCGCCGCCGTCTCGGCGGTGGCGATGCCGCCGCTCGACAGCATGACGAAAAAACTTCCCTTGAAAGAGAGCCGGTCGAGCCGCCGGGCGAGTCCGGCGAGATAATCGGCGACGCGCTCCTGGACGTAGACGTTGGCGACCGTGGTGCTCATGCGCTGGTACTCGCGGATCTCGGCGACGACTTCCGAGCTGAGCGCGACGCGGATATCCGGCGCGACGTCGTTGATGATTTCCTTTGTTCGCCTTTCGTGGGCGGGATTGCGGAAGCTGTTCAAATAACAGACGCCGATCGCCTGGACGCCCTTGTCCGCAAGCTCTTTCACCAGCCGGCGGACGAACGGCTCGTCGAGCGG
>DASWFA010000752.1:0-3783 GCA_036394475.1 Binatia bacterium | reverse complement strand
CGGTGAACACGGGCCTGGGAAAGCCGGGACCGCAGAGTTTGCCGTTCAGGACGATCAGGTAGGTGGTCAGGTAGTGGTACCAGGCGGCCAGGCGATGGTCGCTGGGAATCGCGCGGGCGAACCAGCGCTCGGTGGTGATGCCCAGCCTCGCATAGACCAGCAGGTTGTTCACGCCGCCGCCGCCCGGCAGAATCGCGTCGTACATCGCGTGCGACGCGGCAAAAAAATCATGGGCGGAGAAAAAGACGGCCGTTATATTGGCTCGATCGGCGAGGTAGTCCAGTTGGATTTGAGAGCGGACGGGGCGATTGCTGGTGCCGCTGCTCTGGATGGTAAAACCGGGCGGCGAGCCTGAACTTTCGAAGTCCGCGGAACGGACCAGGAACGACCGCCCTCCACGCGCCACCTCTTTTTTCCCTTTAAACTCGTCTTCGGTCAGGTAGACTCCCTCCCGCGCCAGCTTCTCCAACGCGGCCTCCAACCCGTCCCGCCGGACTTGCGCCTGAAGATCGAAAAACTCGCACCCAGCCGTTTGGAGGAGCCATAGATAAGGGCTCCGGGGGTTCCCGTAGATCCAGCTCCGCGCCAATTCAAGAAACCGGTCCTCCCGCTTACCGATGCCGCGCTTGATCGCTTCTTCGGCCTGCTCCACGGTAACCCGCTCGCGGAAAAAGGCCGGCAAAGCCCGGACCAGCCTCGCCGTCCCTTGAAGATTGCTCTTCACCTCCGACCTCGACCGCCAATAATTTTTGAGCGCATCCAGAGGGGCCATCGTGTCTGTCCGTGGAGCCATGGCGGTCTCTACTATCCTGGGGCGAGCGGGGTCAAGCAGTCAGTTTCAAGTTTCGGGTTTGAGGTTTCAAATCAGACTTCTCTATTCTCCAACTTGAAACCAGAAACATGATACTCCGTTTTTGTCTCTGAGGCGAAGCCGAAGAATCTCTCTTAAAGAAATTTACTGAGAGATCCTTCGCCGGGCTCAGGATGGCAGCTTAGAATTTCGACTTGACGCTCGGGCAGCCTTTACCTATTTTCATTTTGTGTCCGACGCCTTTAAAGACTTCGAGCATGCCGGCTGGGAGAGCGTCGCCGCCGAGTACGATCTCTCGTTCGGCGCGCTCACGACCCAGGCCGTCGAGCCGCTGCTCGACAGCGTCGGCGCCCGGCCCGGCATGCGCCTGCTCGACGTGGCGAGCGGGCCGGGCTACGTCGCCGGCGCGGCGGCCGGGCGCGGGGCGGCAGTCACCGGAGTCGATTTCTCCGCGCCGATGGTCGGCGCGGCGGCCAAGCGGCACCCGGCGGTCGAGTTCCGCCGGGGCGACGCCGAAGAGCTGCCCTTCGACGGCGATGGCTTCGACGCGGTGACGATCAATTTCGGCCTGCTCCATCTCGCCCGGCCGGACCGGGCGCTGGAAGAGGCGCGCCGGGTGCTCCGGCCGGGGGGCCGGATCGGCTTCACCGTCTGGGCCAGGCCGGTGGAGGCGGCCGCCTTCGGCATCACGCTCGGCGCGATCCTGACCCACGGCGACATGAACGCGCCGTTGCCCGAAGGGCCGCCGTTCTTCCGCTTCAGCGACTGGGAGGAGTGCCGCCGCTCGCTCCGGCGCGCCGGCTTTGTCGATCCGGAGGTTAAAAAGATCCCGCAGACTTGGCGGCTCGCCGCCGCCGACGCGCTGTTCCAGGCCATGCGGACGGCCACCGTGCGGACCGCCGGCCTGCTCGCCCGCCAGACGCCGGAGGCGCTCCGGAGCATCCGCGCGATGATGGCCAACGCCGCCCGCCTGTACGAAAAAAACGGCGCCATCGAGCTGCCGATGCCGGCGGTGCTCGCGTCCGCGGTAAAACCGAATGTCCAGGAGGTTGAAGGGTTTCAGAGTTTAGAGGTCAAGGGTTAAAACATACTCAAATGTCGCCGCTCCGGCAGAGGAGGTTACTCGCATGAGACAAAAAGCCTTGCTTCCGCTCATCGCCGTTCTCATGGCCGGCCTGGGGTCCTTCGGCGCCGGGGCTCAGAGCTACCGGCCCAGCCGTCCCGTCGAGCTTGTGGTCCACAGCGCGCCCGGCGGCGGCTCCGACGTCTTTGCGCGCGCGGTCGTCGAGATGGTCGAAAAGGAAAAGCTTCTTGCCCAGCCTATTCGCGTCGTCAACAAGACCGCGGGCGCCGGCCTCGAGGCGATGGCTTACCTGGCGGAGAAAAAGGGCGACGACCACACGATCGCCGTTTTTACCAATACCTGGGTCGCCACGCCGCTCACGAGCAAGGAGGCGAAGTATTCGGTCCAGAGCCTCACGCCCATCGTCCGCCTGGTCCTGGAGCCGACCATCGCCGTGGTCAACGCCAAGTCGCCCTACAAAAGCATGAACGACTTCGTCGACGCGGCGAAAAAAGATCCCATGGGGCTCAAGCAGGCGGGCGGCTCGGTGACGGCGATCGAGAGCCTGACGGGGCTGTTGGTCCAGAGCGCCACGGGCGCCAGATGGACCTTCATCCCGACGCCGGCCATCAAGGACCGCATCGCCAATCTTTTGGCGGGCACGGTCCAGATCATTATCCCGCAGCCCCAGGACGTAAACGAGCACATCGCCTCCGGCAGGATGCGGCCGATCGCCGCTTTTACCGAGCGGCGGCTGGCGGTGCTCCCCGAGGTGCCGACGATTCACGAGCAGGGCATCCGGATGCCGATTATCGCCAACGCGCGCGGCATCCTCGCGCCTCCGGGCATTGCGCCGGCGGTCGCCGCCTACTGGGAAGATTTTTTCGCCCGTCTGGCGCGGACCCCGAGCTGGAAGAGCTACCTGGAGGAGAATCAGGTGGAGGACGTCTTCCTCCGGGGCGCGGCCATGGGGCCGTTTTTCGAGGAGCAGATCGGGTTGATGCGTTCCGTCCTGCAGCAGGCCGGCGTCAAGGTCGAGCGCTAGCAGGACAGCGGGCCGTGCCCGCCGCCGCTACGAAGACCTGGGGCCGCGTTCGCTCGCCCTGACTGTTTTGCGCCGTCGATCGTCTAACTTATTGACGGCTGGAATGCCAGCGGCGACGATGGACCGAATAGATTTAAACCCGACAGCCCGACCTTTCTTCGCTGACGCATTGCGGCCCCGCCGCCGCGACTCGGCGCGTGCAAAATTTTGCACACCGGCGCCAAATTTACCGGTTTTCGGCATTCTCCAGGGCGGAGAAGAGAAAAAAGTTCCGGCCCGCTTACATTCTCTATTGGCATACTCATTGCTCGAGTAAATAATGAACGGGGAGACGGTCATGACTAATGCAATGCTTTTATTGGGCTCGCTGGCGATTTTGCTCGGCTGGCTCCGGGCGATCGAGGCCCGGATGCGGGTAACCGCCGAGGCGAAACAGCGGACCGAAGGCAATCGTTAACACCAGGGCACGATAGATTTTTTAAGGAGAACCCAGAATGGTCTACGTCGTCAAATATCGCAGTAAAGGCTCCAAGTCGAAGATCGCCCGGACTCTGTTTGCCGAATCTCCGGCACAGCCGAGCCGGGAAAAGACGGTCGAGTGGCTCAGCAACGTGACCGGCGGCGACTTTGTGGAGGAAACCATCGAGATCCGGGAGCTGCGCGACTTCGATCCGATCGAGGTGAGGAGTCAGGGCGCCACTGTTTTTAGCTTGTAGCATCGGGTACTTAGAAGATATTTTCTCCGTTTTTTCTCCCGCCGATCGGTAAAAGCCAAAATAATCGGGTCGTTTTGGGGCCGTTTTACGTAAACCATTCCGCCGCTCCTACGTCTAATGTAAGTCAGAAAGGAGAAACGGCGGATGG
>DASWFA010000751.1:0-2700 GCA_036394475.1 Binatia bacterium | reverse complement strand
CCGTGCGCCCGTCGCCCGAGCCCAGGTCGATCACGTAGTCCTGCGGCGTCACTTTCGCCATGTCGAGCATCTTGTCGACCAGGGCCTGCGGCGTCGGCACCCAGACGACGTCCTTGCCCTCCTGGCCGACCTGCGGCTTGTAGTCCTGCGCGACCTGCGCCTTGTACTCCTGCGCGTAAACGGCCGTGGCGATCATGGTCAGGCACGCGACCCAGAGCCACTGACGGACCCCCCTCGATGTTTTCATGTTTTCCTCCCGGCGACGGATTGACCGCCCGGTTTCTCCCGGGCAATTGCAGGTTTCATATCCCGCCACCGGCGAAATGTCCAGTACCCCGCTCCTATCTTTTCTTATTCCGCAAAGCTGTCAAGATGGAGTCGGGCGAGCCTCGAAGAGACAGCCGATATGCGCGGCCTGAACCGAACAAACGTGGTCTGGAATTTTTTCCGGACGACGGTCGAGCAGTGGCTGGAAGAAGGGCCGTTTCAACTGGCCGCGGCGCTCGCCTATTACACGCTCTTCTCCCTGGCGCCGCTTTTGATTATTTTCACCGGCATCGTCGGGATGTTCGCCGGCGAGACGAAGGCCGAGGCGTATATCTTCGGCGCCGTCGCCGATCTGGTGGGCGAGCAGAGCGCCAAGGCCGTCCAGGAGATGATGCTGAACGCCCATCGGAACGGCGGCGGGCTGTTCGCCACCCTCGTGGGGGTCGCCCTGATGTTGTTCGGCGCCGGCGGCGTGGTGGGACAGCTCCAGTCGTCGCTCAACGCGATCTGGGGCGTCAAGACCCAGACCCGGCGCGGCCTGTGGCCGATCATCCGCGCCCGGTTCCTTTCCTACGCGATGCTGCTGGCGATCGGCTTCCTGCTGCTGGTGTCGCTCATCGTCACCACGGTCTTATCCGCCGTGAGCGAATACTTCAGCCATCTGCTGCCGGCCGCCGCCTCTTTGTGGCCGTTTCTGGACGTGGCGATCTCCTTCGGCTTCGTCACCGTGCTGTTCGCGCTGATCTACAAGGTTCTGCCCGACGCGCACATCGCCTGGAAAGACGTCTGGGTCGGCGCGGCCCTGACCGCCTTTTTTTTCAGCGTCGGGAAAGTCGTGATCGGCTACTACCTGGGGAAGAGCGCGGTCGCCGCGTCGTACGGGGCGGCCGGCTCGCTCGTCACGGTGTTGTTGTGGGTGTACTATTCCGCGCTGATATTCTTTTTCGGCGCCGAGGTGACGCGCGTCTACGCCACCCAGTTCGGCGGCGGCCTCCAGCCCACGCAAATAGCCGAGACGACCAAAGACGGACGGGAAAAAGAAAGAGAGATCGAGAAAAGCGCCGCGCCGGCGGCCCAGCGCTAGCGGGACCGCGGAACGCTGCGCGGCTCCTCGCCCGGCTTGGCCGCCAGCCGCGCGGCGATGATCCGGTAGACCTCCGCCGAAAAACCCAGCCCGAGATGGGTCGTGCCCACCTCGACGTGCTCGATATTCGCGCAGTCGCGGTCGATGCAGGCGCCCCAGGCGACGACGCGGTCGTAGCGGGAATAGATCGCCGTCACCGGCGTCGTGAGCGAGACCCGGTTGCGCAGCGCGATCTGCGCTTCGATGGCGTCCATGTCGACCCCCTGCCGGCGCATCCAGTGCGCCACCACGGTGTATTTCGGGCCGCCGATCACCGGGGTGCCGAGGGTGATGACCTGCTGGACCAGCTCGGGTCGCTCGCGCGCCGCCTCCCGCGCGAGATACCCGCCCAGGCTCCAGCCGATGATGCGGACCTCCTGCTCGCTTTTCCGCGCCAGCGAGACCAGGCGCTTGAGCACGCGCGCCAGCAGCTCCGGGACCTCCCGCGGGTTGGTCTCTCCTCCCAGACCCTTGACCCGATAGCCGAGGAGGCGCAGGTAGCCGCGCAGCAGCACGGTCGAGATGTCGCCGGCGCCGTAGCCGGGCAAGACCAGCACCGGCTCGCCGCGGCCGCGCGGCTGGCGCGTGAGGCTGGGAATCCCGAGCAGGAGGCGCGGCAGCTCGAACAGCCCGCGCGCCTCGCGCACCAATCCGGAAGGCGGCGGAGGCACGAGCGCCTTCAAGAGAGTTTCGGGATCGATCGAAAGCGGTATCTTCAAGCGACGCACATAGAAGCTATCAGCCGGCCCCGCGACCGTCAATCAACGCGGCCGGCACGGCGCCGGCTATCGGATGCCGGCCGCGCGCAGATATTTGAGCTCGACGAAGCGCTCCGCGGCCGGGAGCGGCTTGGGGAGCGTTCCCGCCTCGCCCATGAAGGCGATCACCTGGGAGAGTCCCTTGAGATCGATCTCGCCCCGCCTGGGGAGAACCTTGCGCTCCGGCTCGAAAAAAAGCTTGAGCGTCTGCTCGGCGACCGGCGCGGGAGAATCGGTCGTCTCCACGATCGTCTTGACGACCGCCGGGCGCTTCGCCGGATCGCGGATGAACGTGAACGCGGCGGCGAGCGCGCGCAGATAGCGTACGACCGCCTCCTGGTGCGCCTCGGCCCAGGACCGGCGCGCCGCCGTGACCGTATAAAGCAATTCGGGGACGACTTCGGTGGAAAGCCCGAGCGCGCGGTGCCCCTGGCTCGCGGCGGAAAAATCCTGCGGCTGCCCGAGCGGCGCCGCGTCGCACTCGCCGCGCGTCAGGCAGTGGAAGCGCGCCGGCGTCCCCTCGATCACCTTGACGCGGAAATCCTCCCGGCC
>DASWFA010000750.1:0-3524 GCA_036394475.1 Binatia bacterium | reverse complement strand
TCCCGCGCGGTTGATTTATCCCGGGGTTTACCCTAATCTCTAGGGCTATGGCGCTGTTTCAGTACCGCGCCGCGGACTATTCGGGCAAGGTCGTCGAAGGGGTCATGGACGCCGACGCCGAACACGGCGTCGTCGCGCGTCTGCATGACATGGGCTTCGTTCCCTTGCGCATCTCCGCGTCGAGCGAGGCAGCCGGCAGGACCTCCGCCAACGCCGTATCGCTCTTCCTCCACCGCAAAGTCAGCGAGAAGGCGCTGCTCCATTTTACCCAGGAGCTCAGCACGCTTTTGGGCGCGGGCCTCCCGCTGGACCGGAGCCTCTCCGTCCTGGCGAACCTCGTCGAAGGCCCGGAATTCAAGAAGATCGTCGGACGGCTCCTCGAAGAGGTGCGCGCGGGCAAATCGCTCGCCGCCGCCATGGCCGAGCACAGCGACGTGTTTCCCAAGCTCTACGTCAACATGATCCGTGCCGGCGAGACCGGCGGCGTGCTCGACGGCGTGCTGCGCAATCTCTCGGAGTATCTCGAGCGCTCGATCTCCCTCAAAGAAGACATCAAGGCGGCGCTCACCTATCCGATGGTGCTGGTCGCCGTCGCCGGGCTCTCGCTGGTCTTCCTGTTCGTCTACGTCATTCCGAAATTCGCCCTCATCTTTAAAGACGTCAAGCGCACCATCCCGTTGATGGCGCGGCTGCTCATCGGCTTCAGCGAGGCGCTCACGCAGTACGGCTGGGTCGCGCTGATTCTCATCGTCGTCGGCGCCGCCGGCATGTCGTTCTACATCCGGAGCCCCGAGGGCCGGCTTCAGTGGGACCGCTGGCGCTTGAACGCCTGGCTGATCGGCAATCTCATGCGCCAGGTGGAAGTGGCCCGCTTCGCCCGGACCCTCGGCGCCTTGCTCAAGGGCGGTGTGCCGCTCCTCGAGGCGATCGGAACGGTGCACGGCGTGGTCGGCAACCGGCTGATCGCGCGCGCCATCGCCCAGGTCCAGGTCCGGGTGCGCGAAGGCAAGGGGATGGTGGGGCCGCTCACCGAGAGCGGCCTCTTTCCGCCGCTCGCGCTCCATATGATCGCCGTCGGCCAGGAGACCGGCCGGCTCGAAGGCATGCTGGTCAACGTCGCGGACCATTTCGATCAGGAAGTGAAGCGCGCCACCAAGCGGCTCACGTCGATGCTGGAGCCGATCATGATCGTCGGCCTCGGGCTGACGATCGGCACGGTCGTCGTTTCCATGCTGACGGCGATTTTCAGCATCAACGATTTGCCATTTTGACTCGGAGGTGAACGTGAAGAGAAAACAAGATTTGGCCTGCCGGCGCCGCCGCCCGGGCGGGAGCGACGGCTTTACGCTGGTCGAGCTGCTCGTCGTCATGGTGATCATCGGCCTGTTGGCGGCCCTGGTGCTGCCGAACTATATCGGCCAGGGCGACAAGGCGCGCGTCAAGACGGCCCTGGCGCAGATCCAGCTGCTCAGCACGGCGCTCGACAGCTACCGCCTCGACGTCGGGCGCTATCCGACGACCGACGAGGGGCTCGTCGCGCTGAGACAGAAGCCCACCAGCGCCGACCGCTGGGACGGTCCCTACTTGCAAAAAGATATCCCGCTCGACCCGTGGGGGAAGTCTTACCTATACAAGAGCCCGGGCGATCACGGCGGCTTCGATCTGTTCTCTTACGGCGCGGACGGAAGTCTGGGCGGGGACGGCTATAACCGCGATGTCACAAGCTGGGAGGGGTAAGCGGGGCTTCACCCTCGTCGAGCTCGTCATCGTCCTGGTGGTGATCGGTCTGGCGAGCGTGATCGCGCTGCCGGCGCTCGACCGGGGCATCAAAAAGCGCCAGGCGCGGCTCACCGTCATGGCGCTCGCGGCGACCGCGCGCGAGATGCGCCGCCAGGCGATCGACCAGGGCAAGCTGAGGCAGCTAACGGTCAGCCCGAGCGAGGAGAGTTATCTCGCCTCGGGCGGCGACATCATCCACTTGCCGGAGGGAATACGGATCACCGGCGTCGCCGGCGGCGAGCCGATCGGAGACCGCCTGACGCAGTTCGTCTTTTTCCCCAACGGCAGTATGCTCGGCGGCGCCATCGAGCTTTCCGACCGCCAGGGCGCGGTTTATCTCATTCGTCTCGATTCGTTCGTGGGCCGGGTCGTGGTGACAAAGCAATGAAAAAGTTTCAGGTTCCAAGTTCCAAGTTTCAAGTTTGGGGACGTCAAACTCGAAACCCGAAACACGAAACCGGTTTTACTTTATTGGAGATCGTGGTCGCGATGGCGATCGTCGGCCTGGGAGTGGTGACGCTGCTCGCGGTGTTTTCCCAGGGGCTCCGGCTCGAGGGCGCCAGCTCCGCCCGGACCGAGGCGGTGGCCTACAGCCGGCAGGCGTTCGACGCGTTTCTCCTGCAGAAATCGTTCGACAACAGGGGCGATTCGGGCACGTTCGGCAGGACCCACAGCTGGCGCATTTACGTCGATCCGGTGCGCGACGACTCGCAGCTCGCGCCGAAGGGCTGGGAGGTGAGCGAGATCACGCTCCGAATGCGCTATCCGGAGGCCGAGCGCGACAAGGTGCTGGAAATGAAGACGCTCCGCATGGTGAAGAGGCAAGAGCGGTGACGATCGAAAGGCCCCATTCCCGGTTTTCCGTTCCCGTTTCCCGGCCAGAGGCCGGGTTTACGCTCGTCGAGGTCACGATTTCCATGGCGCTCCTGGCCTTGATCGTGATCATGCTTTACGGCTCTTTTTTCCTGGCCGAGAAGGCCGTGGCCAAGGCGCAGGTGCGCTCCGACGAGAGCCAGAGTCTGCGCACCTTCGAGGAATTCGTCGGCGGATATATCCGCTCGGCTTACCCCTACCGGGCTTCGACGCGCGACGCTTCGGTCTATTTCTTCGGCGACGACCGCAGCGTCGAGTTCGTCTCCTCGCTTTCGACCAGCCTCGGCGGGCGCGGCATGTCGAAGATACGAATCTCCTCCGACCTGGCGGGCAGCCGCGGCGCGACGCTGACGCTGGAAGAGGAAATGCCGGTGCGCGTCGGCGACAAAGGCGGCGGCGGGGGCTACCGGAACAGTCTCGTCCTGGCCGAGGGGCTCAGGGGTTTTCGCATCGAATATCTCGATCCCGGCACCGACGCCCAGGCTCAAACGGCCGAGGTGAACTGGGTCGACGCATGGGACGGCAAGCAGAAGCGGGCCTTGCCGCGGGCGATCCGGCTCATCTACCGCGGCGACCGGGGGGAAGAGATCCGCTGGACCTTTCCCATTATGATCCGCGTCCTGGCTGCATTATAATGACCTCCGATCTCAAATCCCGAGACTCGAAGCTCAAAAACGAGCGCGGCGCGGCACTGATCATCGTGCTGTGGATCTTTATTTTTCTCTTCGTGATCGCGTTCGATTTTTCCGCCTCGGTCCGCGAAGAAGGGCTGGCGACCCACCGCTACGCCCAGGAGGCGGAGGGCTATTACCTGGCGCTGGCGGGGTTTCAGCAGGGGCTTTACGAGCTGATGAAGCAGTCCACGCAGACGG
>DASWFA010000749.1:0-2194 GCA_036394475.1 Binatia bacterium | reverse complement strand
GCTATCGGCTCTGTCAAGATAGTCACGGGTTTTTGCAATAGATTGGCCCCGGTTTTGGCGGCAACTCTCTTGCGCTTTACCGGCATTCCTGTATTCCTGAACCAATGCGCCGTTTCCTTTTGTCCTTCTTTTTTCTCCTGGCTTCGCTCGCGCCCGCCCGGGCCCAGAACTTTCCGGTCCGCGAGGCGGTGCTCGACAACGGGCTTAAAGTCCTGCTGTTGGAAGACCACAAGAGCGCGGCGGTCACGTTTCAAATCTGGTACCGCGTCGGGTCCCGGAACGAGATCGACGGCAAGAGCGGCCTGTCCCATTTCCTCGAGCATATGATGTTCAAAGGGACGCCCACCGTAAAGCCCGAGGAGTACGCGCGCATCATCGCCAAGAACGGCGGCAACTCGAACGCCTTCACCTCGCAGGATTACACGGTCTACTTCGCCACCATGAGCCGGGAGAAGATCGCCATCGAGATCGCGCTCGAGGCCGACCGCATGGCCAACGCGATCCTCGACGGCCCGACTTTCGAAGCCGAGAAAAGCGTGGTGATGGAAGAGCGGCGGCTCCGCACCGACGACAACCCCGCCGCCGCGCTCGGCGAGGTGGCCGCGGCGGTCATGTACACCGTCTATCCGTACCGCCGGCCGGTGATCGGCTGGATGTCGGATATCTTGAACCTCACGCGCGAGGACCTGATCCGCCACTACAAGACCTACTATATTCCCAACAACGCCTACGTCGTCGTGGTGGGGGACTTCTCGACCGAAGACATCCTCGCCAAGATCAGGCAGGAGTTCGGCAAGGTCCCGCGCGGTCCGGAGCCGCCGAAGGTGACGCTCGAAGAGCCGCCGCAGCAGGGCGAGCGGGGCGCCGCGCTTAAAAAAGAGGCCGAGCTGCCGCTCCGGGCGCTCTATTATCATGCGCCGAATCTGCTCAACCCGGACGCCTACGCGCTCGATCTCCTCTCGACCATCCTCGCCAGCGGGCGGAGCTCGCGCCTATATCAAAATCTCGTCTACGAAAAGCAGCTCGTCACCGGCGTCGACGCCGACTACGACGGCCTCGTCATCGGGCCCGGCAGCTTCGGGATCACCGCGCAGGTGATGCCGGACAAGGAAGTCGCCCAGGTGGAGCAGTCGATCGACGACCTGATCGCCCGGGTCAAGTCGGAGCCGGTGAGCGCGCGCGAGCTCGAGAAGGCGAAAAACCAGGTGGAGGCGGCGTTTGTCTTCGGCCAGGATTCGGTCTTCGGCCAGGCGATGCGGCTCGGCCAGTTCGAGTCGGTGTCGAAATGGCAGCTGATCGAGAGCTACCTCCCCGGGATTCGCGCCGTGACCGCGGCGGACGTGCTCCGGGCGGCGAAGAAATATCTCGATCCGGACCGGCGCACGATCGGGACGCTGATCCCCACCAAAGCGGACAAAGAGGCCAAAGGGGACGCGGAAAAAAAGTGAAAAAACTCATCGCGCTGACCGGCCTGCTGGCGCTCTTTTTCCCGGCGGGCGACGCCGGCGCCCGGCTTTCGCCGTCGCGCTCGGTGCTCGACAACGGCCTCGTGGTCGTGACCTCGGAGCAGAAGGCGCTGCCGATGGTGACCATTAGCCTGCTCGTCGAGGCGGGGTCGCGCCTCGACCCGGCGGAGCGCGCCGGCCTGGCCAATCTCGCGGCGCGCCTTTTGACCTACGGCACCGACAAGCGCAGCGCCACCCAAATCGCCGACGCGCTGGATTTTCTCGGCGCGAGCCTCTCCACCGGCTGCGGCGAAGAGAGCGCCACGGTGAGCCTGACGCTGCTCAAAAAAGACCTGGACGCCGGGCTCCAGCTGCTGGCGGAAGTGCTGACCGAATCCTCTTTTCCCGACGAAGAGATAGAGCGGCAGAAGCAGGCGGTCATCGCCGCGATCCGCGCCGCGGACGAGCAGCCGGGCCATATCGCCGAGGTCAAATTCATGGAAGCGCTTTTCCCCGACAACCCCTACGGCCGTCCGGTCGAGGGGACGGCGGACTCCGTCAAGCGCGCCGACCGCGCCGGGCTGCTCGACTTTTACCGGAAATATTACCGGCCCAACCGGGCCATTCTCGCCGTCGTCGGCGACGTCTCCGAGAAGGAGATCGTCGAAAAGCTCCGCCGGGCCTTCCAGCCGTGGCAAAAGGGGGGCGCCCCGGCGGAGCCGCCGCCGAAGCCCGTTCCCGGCCCGCCG
>DASWFA010000748.1:0-3182 GCA_036394475.1 Binatia bacterium | reverse complement strand
AATCGCGGCCCGCTTCCGGAAAAATCGGTTCACGCCATCTATCGCGAGATTCTCTCCGCCTCCCGCGCCCTGGAAGCGCCGCTCGTCGTCGCCTACTTCGGCCCCGAGGCGACCTACACGCACATGGCGGCGCGCGACCGGTTCGGCTCGTCCACCAGCTATATCCCCATGCCGAGCATCCCGGACGTGTTCCAGGAGGTGAAGCAGGGGCGGGCCGACTGCGGCGTGGTGCCGATCGAGAATTCGACCGAGGGCGTGGTCACGCACACGCTCGACATGCTGGTGGAAGCGGACGTGAAGATCTGCGCCGAGGTTATTCTGGAGGTCCACCATTATCTCCTCTCCCGCTCCGGCAAGGCCGAGGACATCCGGCAGATCGTTTCCCCCCCGCAGGCGCTGGCGCAGTGCCGGCGCTGGCTGACCGGCAAATATCCCAAGATTCCCGCCAACGAGGCGTCGAGCACCGCCCAGGCGGCGCAGATGGCGGCCCAGGACCCGGCCCTCGCCGCCGTCGCGAGCCAGCTGGCGAAAGAGCTTTACGGATTGGAGACGGTGCAGGCGAACATCGAGGATCAGGCCAACAACATCACGCGCTTTCTCGTCATCGGCGGGCAGACGCCGCGGCCGAGCGGCGAGGACAAGACTTCGATCGTCTTTTCGGTCAAGGACGAGGTCGGCGTGCTGCACCGCATGCTCGATCCGTTCGCCAAAAACCGCATCAATTTGAGCAAGATCGAGTCGCGTCCGCTGAAGCAAAAGCCCTGGGAATACGTTTTCTTCCTCGACCTCGAGGGCCACATCCAGGAGCCGAGGATTCAGCGGGCGCTGAAAAAATTGGAGAAGAGCTGCCTGTTCATCAAAATTCTGGGCTCTTACCCGTCGGCCGTATGAGCGAGCTATGAGCATTTTGGACCGCGTGCCGGAATATATCCGCTCGCTCGTGCCCTACGAGGCGGGCAAGCCGATCGAAGAGGTTGAGCGGGAATACGGGATCGAGGACTCGATCAAGCTCGCGTCCAACGAGAACCCGCTCGGCCCGTCGCCGAAGGCTTTAAAGGCGCTGGCGGAGCGCATCGGCCAGCTCCATCTCTATCCCGACGGCGATTCTTTTTATCTCAAGCGCGCGCTGGCGGCGAAATTGAGCGTCGCGCCGGACCGCCTGATCTTCGGCAACGGCTCCAACGAGCTGATCGAGCTCGCGGTCCGAACGTTCCTGCGGCCGGGCGACGAGGCGGTCATGGCCGCCCAGGCCTTCGTCATCTACCGGCTGGTCGTCCAGGCGGCGGGCGGCGCGTGCAGGATCGTGCCGCTAAAAAACTTTACCCACGATCTCGACGCGATCGCCGAGGCGATCACCGACCGGACCCGCATCGTCTTTCTGGCGAATCCGAACAACCCGACCGGCACGTCCTACGGCAAAAAGGCCTGGGAGAAATTTCTTTCGCGCGTGACGGCGGAAGCGCTGCTGGTGGTCGACGAAGCCTACTTCGAGTACGTCGGCGATCCGGACTATCCGAATTCCATCGATTATCAGTCCGGCGACCGTCCGACCGACGGCAGGACGATCCTTACGCTCCGGACCTTCTCCAAGCTCTACGGCCTGGCGGGGCTCCGCATCGGCTACGCGGTCGGGCCGAAGGAGCTGGTCGGCCTGATGCACCGCGTGCGCCAGCCGTTCAACGTCAACGCCGCGGCCCAGTGGGCGGCGCTGGCCGCCCTGGAGGACGGCGAGCACGTCGAGCGGAGCCTCCGGGTCAACCGGGAGGGCATGGAGTATTTAAAGCGCGAGATCGAGAGCCTGGGACTGGAGCAGGTGCCGAGCCGGGCGAACTTCATCCTGATCCGCGTCGGCGACGGCGCGGCCCTTTTCAAGCAGCTCCTCAAGCGCGGCGTCATCGTGCGCCCGATGGGGGTCTACGAGCTGCCGGAATACATCCGCGTGACGGTCGGAACGGCGAAGGAAAACGGTAGATTTATAAACGAGTTGAAAGCTATAATTGCAAGCCGCGCATAGAAAGACCAGGGCATGATCGTAGTCTTAAAACCGGAGCTGAAGCCGGCCGACATTCAAAAGGTCGTCGAGCGCATCGAGAGCTTCGGCCTGAGGGCCCACATCTCGGAAGGGAAAGAGCGCACCATCATCGGCGCGATCGGCGACGAGCGCCTGCTCGCCGATCAGAGTCTGGAGTCGTTTCCGGGCGTCGAGAAGGTGCTGCCGATCTTAAAGCCCTACAAGCTCGTCAGCCGCGAGTTCCAGAAGCACAACACGGTCATCGAAGTCGCCGGCCGCGAGATCGGCGGCAGGAAAATCCACGTCATGGCCGGCCCTTGCTCGGTCGAGTCGCGCGACCAGGTGCTCGAATCGGCGCTGCCGGTCAAGGAGGCGGGCGCGACGTTTCTCCGCGGCGGCGCTTTCAAGCCGCGCACCTCGCCCTACAGCTTTCAGGGTCTCGGCGAGGAAGGGCTCGACTATCTCGCCAACGCGCGGAAGGTCACCGGGCTCCCGATCATCACCGAGGTGCTCGACCCGCGCGACCTCGACGTGGTCGCCCGCTACACCGACGTCCTCCAGATCGGCGCGCGCAACATGCAGAACTTCAAGCTCCTGACCGAAGTCGGCAGGCTCAAGATGCCGGTCATGCTGAAGCGCGGCCTGAGCGCCACCATCCAGGAATTTTTGCTCTCGGCTGAATATATAGCCGCCGAGGGCAACCGCAAGATCATTCTCTGCGAGCGCGGCATCCGCACCTACGAGACCGAGACGCGGAATACGCTCGACATCAGCGCCGTGCCGGTGTTGAAGCAGCTCTCGCACCTGCCGGTCTTCATCGACCCGAGCCACGGCACCGGCCGCTGGGATATGGTGGCGCCGATGGCGCTGGCCGGCGTCGCCGCCGGCGCGGACGGGCTTTTGATCGAGGTCCATTCCAATCCCGAGACGGCGCTCAGCGACGGCCCGCAATCGCTCAAGCCGAAGAAGTTCGCCGCGCTCATGGGCGAGCTCAAAAAAGTAGCCGCGGCGGTCGGGAGGGAGCTCTAGTGGCGCCGCTGTTCGACAAGATGGTGATCGCCGGAGTCGGCCTCATCGGCGGGTCGCTCGCGCTCGCCGCGCGCGAGCGCGGCCTGGCGGGCGAGATCGTCGGCTACGGCCGGGGCGAGAAGAACCTCAAGGTCGCGCTCAA
>DASWFA010000747.1:0-2066 GCA_036394475.1 Binatia bacterium | reverse complement strand
CCTTGCCCTCGAGCCGCTCGCACATCCATTTGAGCACGCGGCTGTTGTCGCCGAAGCCCGGCCACAGCCAGCGGCCGTCGGCGCCCTTGCGGAACCAGTTGACGTAGAAGATGCGCGGCGCGTTGGCGCCGAGCTTGTCGCCCATGTCGAGCCAGTGCTGAAAGTAGTCCGCCATGTTGTAGCCGCAAAACGGCGTCATCGCGAAGGGGTCGCGCCGGAGCACGCCGACCTTGCCGATGACGGCCGCCGTCGTCTCCGAGGCGGCGGTCGCGCCGAGAAAAACCCCGTGGTCCCAGTCGAACGCCTCGGTCACGAGCGGCACGACGCTCGAGCGGCGGCCGCCGAAAATGAAGATGTCGATCGGCACGCCCTCGGGCTTTTCCCAATCCTCGCAGATGGAGGGGCACTGGGCGGCGGGCACGGTGAAGCGGGCGTTCGGGTGGGCCGCCGGCTCTTTCTTGTCGGGCGTCCAGTCGTGGCCGCGCCAGTCGATCGCGTGCTTCGGCGCCGGGCCGTCCATCCCCTCCCACCAGACGCCGCGGTCGTCGGTGAGCGCGCAGTTGGTATAGATGACGTCGCGCTTCAGCGTGTCCATCGCGTTCGGGTTGGACTGGTACGAAGTCCCCGGGGCGACGCCGAAAAAGCCGCTCTCGGGATTGATCGCGTGGAGCCTGCCGTCGGGGCCGATTTTCATCCAGGCGATGTCCTCGCCGACGGTCTCGCATTTCCAGCCGGGTATCGTGGGCACCAGCATGGCGAGATTGGTCTTGCCGCAGGCCGACGGGAAGGCCGCCGCGACGTGATACTTCTTGCCGGCGGGGCTGATGAGCCGCATGATGAGCATGTGCTCCGCCATCCAGCCCTCGCGCCGGGCCATGGCCGAGGCGATGCGGAGCGCGAGGCACTTCTTCCCGAGCAGCGCGTTGCCGCCGTAGCCGGAGCCGTACGACCAGATCAGATTTTCCTCGGGAAAATGGCTGATGTATTTTTTGTCCATCGGCGCGCACGGCCAGGCCGAATCTTTTTCGCCCTTGGCGAGCGGCGCGCCGACCGAGTGCAGGCAGGGAATGAAGTCGCCGTCCGGGCCGAGCGTCCGGATCACCTTCTCGCCGATGCGCGTCATGATCTGCATGTTGCAGACGACGTACGGGCTGTCGGTGATCTCGACGCCGATCTTCGCGATCGGCGAGCCGATCGGCCCCATGGAAAAAGGGATCACGTACATCGTGCGCCCCTTCATGCACCCTTGGTACAGACCGGCCATCGTCCGCTTGAGCGCTTCGGGATCGATCCAGTTGTTGGTCGGGCCGGCCTCGTCCTGGGAGTGGGTCGCGATATAGGTGCGGTCCTCGGTCCGGGCCACGTCGCTCGGGTCCGAGCGGAAGAGAAAACTTTTGGGCGGCGCCGCCAGCTCGACGCCCATGCCGCTCTCGACCATCTGCGCCATCAGCCGGTCGTACTCCGCGCGGCCGCCGTCGCACCAATGAATCGAATCGGGCTGGCACATCTCGGCCGTTTCGCGCACCCACCGGTTGAGCTTCTCATTTTTAACCGTGTAAGACATCGATTTTTTCTCCCTCGAAAAAAAGCGCCGCAAGCCGAGCGCCGCTTGCGGCTTTTTGTGCCTCCGGAGTTTTTTTCCCCCGCCTCCGGAAAGTGCGAGCCTAGTCTACTTAACTTTCTTAGGTCAAAAAGCTTGAAAAATCAATCACTCGGCGGCGGGTTGAGAATTTGCGCCGCCTGATCCAGCTCGTGGTGGCTGCCGAGAAGAACCATGATATCGCCCACGGCGAGGCGGAAATCGGCCGGCGGATTGTGGTTCGAGCGCCCTTCCCTGACGACCGAGATCACGGTGACGCCGCTCCGCGGCCTGAGCTCGATCTCGTCCAGGCTCCTGCCGGCGGCCGGCGATCCTTCGAGGATCATCAGGGTGTCGGTCGTGGTGCCCGCCAGGTACTGGCCGAGCTCGTCCAGCTGCCGGGCTTCGAGGCGGAGACCGCGCAGCGCGCCGTAATGCTCCCGGCGGATGAGATCGACCTGGAGCGAGATCAGGTTCCGCGGCACGT
>DASWFA010000746.1:0-3555 GCA_036394475.1 Binatia bacterium | reverse complement strand
CCTGCAGCGACTCGACCACGCTTTTCGCCTTGTCGCGCTCGCGCGAGCCGATGATGACCCGCACGCCGGGCGCCGCCAGGCGGAGCGCCAGCGCCGTCCCCATGCTCCCCGTCCCGCCGACGATTGCGATTGAGAATTCTTTTTCCATGTAAAATTTTCAGAAACCGCGAAAGAGATCCTCCGCCTCCGGGCGGAGCAGCTCTCGCACCGATCCATCCTCCCCCTTTCCTTCGTATCCCCTGATTAAGACTGCCGGTATCCGTCCCTTTTTCCCCATCACCAGCTCCGCCGCGCCCGCCAGCTCGTCGGCGACCGCGGCGACCGCGGCCCGGAGCTCGTAGCCGTAGCCGTCCTTCGTGCCGCGCTCGTCCTTGATCGGCGCCAGGCCGGCGACGCCCACGGCGATGTCCACCGTCCCCAGGCGCCAGGCGCGGCCGAAGCTGTCGCTGATGATGACGCCGGGCGCGACGCCGAGCTTTCGTTTGATCTCGTCGCGGATTTTTTTCGCCGAGGCGTCGGGGTCGCGCGGCAGGAGCGCGACCCGATCGAGGCCGACGTTGGACGCGTCGACGCCGGCGTTGGCGCAGATAAAGCCGTGGTGCGTCTCGACGATCAGCGCGGTGCCGCCTTTTCTAATCACCCGGCGGCTCTCGCCGAGAATAATCTCGACCAGGCGCGCGTCCTTCCCGAGCTCGCGCCCGATCTCCACGGCGCGCGCCGACGGCGCGACGCCGTCGAGGCGCACGATCCGCCCCTCGGCCTTGGAGACGATCTTGTGCGCCACGACCAGGATATCGGCGCTGGTGAGGACGATCGATTGCCGCGCCGCGGCTTCGGCGATCAGCCCGCCGATCGAGTCGCCCTGGACCGCCTCGCCGATGGTTTCGATGCCGACGATCTCGAGCTTCACGGCTCACCCGCGCGCCGCGCCGCCGCCATCTCGACCGCCGCCGCGTAGCTCGCGCCCGGCCCGCCGGACTGGAGCAGGCGCTCCAGATCCTGCGGCTCGTCGATGTCGAGCGCGATGCGCTCGTTGTCGAGCACGCGGACCGGGAGTCCCCGGGCGGCGACCTGGCTCACGTGATAGGAAAAGCTGTCGTGGCCGAAGCGGAGCCCGATCACGTCGGGCGGCGCGAGCAAGAGCGCGTTGGTGCCCATGCGGTCGTGCGACGGCACCAGCAGGGCGAACGGCGAGAGGCCGTCGTGGCGCGCCGCCTGGGCGATCACCAGCTCCAGGTCGCCGGCGCGGAGCAGAGGGAGGTCGGCGGGCAGCACCAGCGCCGCCTCCGCGCCGCGCCGCTTGAGGTCCGAGAGGGCGAAGGTGACGGCGTCGGTCTCGCCTTTTTCCTCGCGCTCCATGATGACTTCGGCCCCCAGGGAAGCGGCGATCTCGCGCACGCGGGCGTCGCCGGTGACGACGTAAACCGCCTCCAGGCCGCGCGCCGCCAGCGTCTGCCGGATGACGTCGCCGAGCATCGCTTCGGCGAGCAGCGCGCGCTCGGCCGCGCCGAGCATCGACGACAGCCGCTGCTTGGCGTTGGCGAAGCCCTTCGCGGGTATGAGAGCGGAGATTTTCATAACAGGGCCAAGAGATCGCGCGCGAGCCGCCTCTTATCGTCGAGACTATTCATGCGGACCGCTTTCTCGACCGTCTGGACCCCGAGCGCCTCGATCCGCGTGCGCCAATCCCTGTCCTCGGGCGCGATGACGAGGACGTCGAGGAAATCGGCGTAGGCCCGGGCCACGCCGAGCGCCGTGGGCTCCATGCCGGCGGCAACCATCAGCTTGTCCGCCGGACCGGTCACCGGCGCGCCGCCGATGAGCGGGCTCACGGCGATCACGGGGACGCGGATTTCTTTGAGGGCGGCTTGGATCCCGGGCACGGCGAGGATCGGGCCGATGCTCGTGACCGGATTGCTCGGGCAGACGATCACGGCGCGGGCCCGGCGAATCGCCTCGAGCGCGCCCGGCGCCGGCCGGCTCTTCTCCGCGCCCCGGTAGGAAACTCCGCGCGCCTCGACCGCCCAGCGCCGCTTGACGAAATATTCCTGAAAGGAGATCTCCCCTTCCGGCGTTTGAATTCTGGTCTCCACCGGATCGTTCGACATCGGCATGAGCTGCGCCTGGACGCCGAGCGCGCGGCAAATCTTCTCCGTGGCTTCCGAAAGCGTCGCGCCTTCCCGGAGCAGGCGCGTGCGCGCGATATGCGTCGCCAGGTCCCGGTCGCCGAGCCGGAACCAGTCCTCGCCGCCGTATTTCCCCAGCCATTCGAGCGCGGCGAACGTGTCGCCCGCGACGCCCCAGCCCTTTTCCGCGTCCGCGACGCCGGCGAGCGTGTAGGCGATGGTGTCGAGATCGGGCGAGATGTTGAGGCCGTTGAGCGCGAAGTCGTCGCCCGTGTTGCAGACGATCGCGAGCCCGGCGGGATCGGTCTCGAGATTCAATCCGGCGACGAGCTTGGCGCCGCCGGTTCCGCCGGTGAGGACGGCTAGCATCTCGCCCCGCCCGCCAGCATCCTCCGCGCCAGCTCGTCTTTCATCAGGCCGTCGGTGCCGGAGAGATTTTCCACGTAAGACAGCAGCCGGGGCGGGATGAACCTCTCGCCGCGGGCGATGAACTCGGGGTAGATCGCCAGGCGCGGCTTCAAGACGAATCCGGCGGCGCGCGTGCGCCGCTCCAGGTTGGCGAGCGCCGGCCAGGGCGCCTCGGGGTTGATAAAGTCGGGCGTGAGCGGCGAGACGCCGCCCCAGTCGTTGATGCCGGCTTGCAGGTACAGCGGATAGCTTTCCGGCGTGAGGTTCGGCGGCGCCTGGATGTTCATCTCGCCGCCGAGGATGAGCCGCGCCAACGCGATCGTTTTGAGCATCTCGTCCATCTCCGGCTCGGGATGGTCGCGCATGGGAATCTCCGGCTTGGGGCGAAAATTCTGCACGATGACTTCCTGGATGTGGCCGTGGCGTTGATGGACTTCGCGGATCGCGAACAGCGCATCGACGCGCTCCGCCCAGGTTTCGCCGATGCCGATCAGGATGCCGGTCGTGAAGGGGATCGCGAGCTTCCCCGCCTCGGCGATCGTGCGCAGCCGGAGCGCGGGCTTTTTATCCGGCGCGTTGAAATGCGCCCCCGGCGCCGCCAGGAGCCGCGCGCTCGCGCTTTCGAGCATGAGGCCGAGGCTGATATTCACTTCTTTCAAGCGCCGGAGATCGCCCCGGCCCATGAGGCCGGGGTTGGAGTGCGGCAGCAGGCCGGTCTCGTCGAGCGCGACCCGGCACGCCTCGTGGAGGTAGTCGAGCGTGCGCTTGAGGCCGAGCCGGGCGAGGAAATCCTTCATCTCGGGATAGATCGCCTCGGGCTTGTCGCCCAGGCTGAAGAGGATCTCGGCGCAGCCTAAGAGCTTCCCCCGGCGCGCCACCGCGAGCACTTCGTCGAGCGACATCGATTTCGCGCCCGGCTCGTCCGGCGCCTTGCGAAACGTGCAGTAGCCGCAGAAGTCGCGGCACAGGTTGGTGAGCGGCACGAAAATCTTGGGCGAGAAGGTGACGGTTTTCCCCTTGT
>DASWFA010000745.1:0-6081 GCA_036394475.1 Binatia bacterium | reverse complement strand
CATCCCCGCCGGCCCGCGGACCCCTACGGGCTGTCGAAGCTCGTCGGCGAGGAGATGTGCGATGCTTTCAGCCGCCGGACCGGCGCGCGGATCGCGAGCCTGCGCTTCTCCGGCATTTACGCCGCCGAGAACGCGCACGTGCTGGCCGAGCGGCGGCAAAATCCCATGTCGCGCGGCGCCGGCGCGCTGTGGAGCTACGTCGACGTGCGCGACGCCGCCGCCGCGTGCCGGCTCGCGCTCGCAGCGGATTTTTCCGGCCACCAGGCGTTCAATATCTGCGCCCCGACGACGATCATGGACGAGCCGACCGAAGAGCTCGTGCGGCGCTACCTGCCGCGGGTGGAGAAAGTAAACCGCGCGGGGAAAAACTGGTCGGGCTACGACACGCGCAAGGCGGAAGCGGTGCTGGGCTTCGAGGCGCGGCACCTATTTTACCAAGGGATTCTGCAATAACCACAGGAGGAAAGAGCCAGATGCAAACCGAGACCGAGTTCAAACCCAAAACGTACGGCGCGACTTCGTTCGACCAGTTTCTCGAATGGGAAGAGCTGCCGGTCACCAAAAATTTCGTCGTCGGCGACATCCGGAAGATCGAGGTCTCCCCCTGGCGCCGCCGCGGCGGGCTCGGCCATTACATTATTCTCGGCCACCCGAAGGAGCCGCCCAACTCGGCCGCCTATGTCTGCGAGATCCCGCCGGGCCAGAGCCTCAAGCCGCAGAAGCAGATGTTCGAAGAGATGATCTACGTCCTCAAGGGGCGCGGCGCCACCAGCGTCTGGCTCGACAACGGCAAAAAGCAGACCTTCGAATGGCAGGAGCGGTCGTTTTTCTCGATCCCGCTGAACGCCTGGCACCAGCACTTCAACGGCCAGGGCGGCGAGACCGTGCGCTTCGTCGGCTATACGAACATGCCGATGGTCTTCAACATCTACCACAACTTCGATTTCGTCTTTAACAATGCGTACCAGTTCTTGGACCGCTACCACGGCGAGGAGGACTATTTCAGCGGCAAGGGCGTCGCCGTGTCCGAGCGGCGCGTCTGGGACACGAGCTTCATCGCCGACATCGAGAAGCTCCAGTTCCACGACTGGACGAAAAAAGGGCCGGGCGCGACCAACGTGGAGCTGGAGTTCTGCGACAACATTATTTCCGCCCACATCACCCGCTCGCCGGTCGGCGCGTACAAGAAGGCGCACCGCCACGGCCTCGGCGCCGACATCCTGGTCCTGGAGGGCAAGGGCTATTCGACGATGTGGCTCGAAGGGACGGAGATGGAGCGCTACGATTGGGGGCCGTTCAGCCTGTTCTCGCCGCCCCACATGTGGTTTCACCAGCACTTCAACACGGCCAAGGAGCCGCTCAAGATGCTCGCCTTCAAGCCGTTCGGGCAGAAGTACCAGGTCATGGACTACGAGCGGCTGTTCCAGAGCACGGCGGGCGGCGGCCACCTGATCGAGTTCGAGGACGAAGACCCCAAGGTGCGGCGGATGTTCGAGGAAGAGCTCAAGAAGGACGGCATCCCGCTCAACATGCCGCCGGTCAAGTACCGGCGCTAGAGGAGTCCAAATGCGCTTACGAACTCTGCGCTATCTATCTCTCCCGGCGCTCCTGGCTGCGGCGCTCGTGTTAGTCCCGGCGCCCGCGCCGGCGCTGGAAAGAGTGATCCTCGGCTACAGCGGCGTCGGCTCGGGCGAGGAGGTGCACCATCTCGCCAAGCAGATCGGCCTGTTCAAAAAACATGGCCTCGACGTGGAGATCGTCTACATCCCGGGCGGCTCGACCGTGGTCCAGGCGATGATCTCCGGCGAGGTGCAGTTCGGGCGCGGCTCGGCCAACGAGGTGGTGAGCGCGCACCTGGCGGGCTTCCCGATGAAAATCATCGCCGCGCTGATCAACAAGTTCGTCTACAGCTTCGTGACGCCGATGTCGATCACCAAGCCGGCGGACCTGAAAGGCAAGGCGGTGGCGGTCTCGCGCTTCGGCTCGGGCTCGGATCTGATCACGCGCATGGCGCTCAAGTCCTGGGGGCTCGACCCGGTGAAGGACGTGACGATCCTCCAGGTGGGGAACTCGCCCGACCGGCTCGCCGCGCTGGCGGGCGGCAAGGTGTACGGCTCGATCCTCTCGCTCTCGCAGACGCCGCGGGCGAAAAAGCTGGGCCTCCGGATGCTGGCCGACCTGTCGCAGATCGACGCGGAATATCCCCAGGGCGTGCTCTACGTGTCCTCGGCGCTGATCGAGAAGCGGCCCGATCTCATCCGGACCTTTCTCAAGGCCTACGTCGAGGGCATCCAGCAGTTCAAGGCCAACAAGCCGGCGGCCTTCGCCGTGATCGAGAAGAACAGCGGGCTCAAGGACAAGGCGGAGATCGAAGAGTACCATTCGATCCTGACCAAGAACTTTCTGTTGAACTATCCGGCGCCGACGGTGGCGGGGATGAAGACGGTGCTGGACGACCTCGGGACCAAGAACCCGAAGGTGCGCGAGTTGAAACCGGAAGAGCTGATCGATCTCCGCTTTTTAAGGGAGCTCAAGGACTCGGGGTTTATAAAATAAGCGTAATAACGAAATGAAAACGATTCGCTTTCTCGCCGTCTTTTTTCTGCTCGCGCTAGTGACGTTCCCGCCGGCCGCCTTCCCGCTGGAGAAGCTCCGGCTCGCCTACAGCGGCTCCGGCTCGGGGGAGGAGATCCACCTGATCGCGCAGCAGGCGGGGATTTTCAAAAAGCACGGCCTGGAGGTGGAGATCATCCGCATCGCCGGCGGCTCCACGATCGTGCAGGCGATCGTCGCCGGCGAGCTCCAGCTCGGCCGCGGCTCCGCCGTCGAGGTCGTCAACGCGCAGCTCGCCGGATTTCCGCTGAAGATTCTCTCCGCCCTGATCAACAAGTTCGTCTACAGCTTCGTGACGCCGCCCGACATCGCCCGGCCCGAGGACCTGCGCGGCAAGTCGGTCGCGATCAGCCAGTTCGGCGACGGCTCGGACTTCATCACCCGGATGGCGCTCAAATCGTGGGGGCTGGAGCCGATGAAGGACGTGGCGATCCTCCAGGTCGGCAACTCGACCGAGCGGCTGGCCGCCGTGGCGACGCGGAAGGTCTCGGGGGCGATTCTCTCGCTCGCGCTCGCGCCCCGGGCGAAAAAGCTCGGCCTCAGAGTCCTCGCCGACCTGTCGCAGATCGACGCCGAATATCCCCAAGGCGTTTTATACGCGCCGCAATCGCTGATCGAAAAGCGGCCCGAGGCGCTCGCGAGCTTCTTGCGCGCCTACATCGAGGCGATTCATTATTTCAAGACCAACCGGCAGGCCGCCTACGATCAGATCGCCAAGTCGAGCGGCATCGCCGACCGGCAGGATATCGCGGAATACTACGACACGCTCACCAAGAATTTTCTCCAGGACAATCCCGCGCCGTCGATGGCCGGAGTGAGGACGGTCCTGGACCAGCTCGCCGCTAGGAACCCCCGCGTCCGCGAGCTCAAGGCCGAGAACCTCGTCGACACCCGTTTTTTACCCAAAAAATAAACCCGCAACCGGAAAGGCAGCGCGCATGAGCCAGGATCTCCCGTTGATCAAAATCGTCGCCACCGGCGGCACCATCGCCAACACCCCCTCGGGGCGGCTCCACGCCGGCGAGGTGGCCGAAGTCATCCCGGAGCTGAAAATCACCGCTCGAATCGAGATCGAGGAGGTTTTCCGCGTCGGCAGCTCGGACATCACGCCCGACCGCTGGCTCGTCCTGGCGCGAAAAATCAACGAGCTGGCGGCGGACCCGAAAATCACCGGCTTCGTCGTGACCCACGGCTCCAACACGCTGGAGGAGACCGCCTACTTTCTCCACCTGACGGTCAAGACCGAAAAGCCGGTCGTGCTCACCGCCGCGCAGCGGCAGTTCAGCACGATCAGCTCCGACAGCCCCAAGAACTTTCTCGACGCGGTCCGCGTCGCCGCGAGCGCGGCGGCGGCCGGCAAGGGCGTGATGACCGTCGTCAACGACGAGATCAACTGCGGCCGCGACGTGACCAAGCGCATGAGCTACCGGCTCCAGACCTATACTTCGCCCGACGTGGGCGCGCTCGGCTTCGTCGATCTCGGCCGGGTGACTTTCTACCGCCAGCCGCTCCGGAAACACACCGTCGCCTCGGAGTTCGACGTGAGCCGGACGGAGCAGCTCCCGCGGGTGGACATTATTTATACGGCGTCGGGGACCGACGGGATCTTGATCGACGCCGCCGTCGAGCGCGCGCGCTCCGACGGCCTGGTGATCGCGGTCTCCCCCACCGGCGCGCCTGCGCCGGGGATGAAAGAGGCGCTGCACAGAGCGGCCGCCGGGGGCGTCCCGGTCGTCTACGCCAACCGGGGCGGGCACGACCGGCTGCGCCGCATGCTGCCCGCCGAGCCGTTCATCGCGGGGGATAATTTGAACGCGCAAAAAGCGCGCATCCTGTTGATGCTGGCGCTGACCAAGACCAAAGATTTCACCGAGATCCAGCGCATCTTCGACGAGTATTAAGGGCGGAGTCCGCGGGCGCGAACGGGCGGGAATGACGCCTCTCCTCTTGTCATTCTGGGTCCTTCGGCTGCGCTCAGGATAAACTCCGCGAAGAATCTCTCTGAGAATTTTCCGGAGAGATCCTTCACTTCGTTCAGGATGACGGATGCACTTTTCGTCCCACCCATGGTTTCGCGCCGGAGGGAGAAGCGAGCAGACCAAGGCCGAAAGAAGAGCACGTGTCTTATTCGTCGGGTCGAGGAACGAGCATAGCGAGGCGCGAGCGCCGAGCCGACTGAGGCGTACTTTTCTTGTACGCCGCAAGGAAGGCGAGGTGCGATAAACGAAGCTAGGCGAAGTTCATCGGCCCGACGCGTCAGGAGGCGTACAACTTATCGATAAACCCGCTATCGTCGATCTCTCGGAGATAGTGCAGGTCCCACGGCTCCATCGGCGAGATGTTCCCCATGTTGGGGTCGTGCGCCGCGTCGAGCTCGAAGACGTTCTGGATCGCGGCGGGCAGCGGATAGGGCTTGACGAGCAGGAGCTTCGCCCATTCCCTCTGCAGGTGGACGTAGTAGGCTTCGTCGGTGAGCGTGTAGCGGCGCGCGAGATTTTTCTTGAGGATCGCGGCGACCTCCGCCGGCTGGGTCTTGAAAAAATGGATCGCGTCGATGATCGCCTTCAAAAACAGGATCACCGTCTCGCGGTTCTCCCGGATATAATCGGTCGTGGTGAGGATCGTCGTGTTGTGGATCACCGGCCGCTCCGGCAGGTCGATGATCTTGAGCCCCTTGTTCTCTCCGTAGAGGTCGAACGGCATGTCGACCAGCGCGGCGGCCGCCTCGCCGGCGACCACCTGATCGACGTAGGCGCAGAGGTTGCCGCTCATGCTGTCGATCGCCTCGACGCGGATCTCGTCCTCTTTAAACCCCTTCTGCCGTAAAATCGCCTTGAGATTGCCCGTCACGCACGGGGCCTTCGAGTGGCAGACGATCCGCTTGCCGCGCAGCTCGTCCACGCTCTGGAGCGCCTTCGGCCCGACCAGGCGGTCGTCCCAGCGGTTCTGCGTCTGCGCGAGGTAGACCAGCCGCCGCTCGCCGCGCGAGCGCGCGCGGTAGGTCTCGTGGTGCAGGCCGGAGACGAAGTCGATCTCGCCCGCGAAGATGAGCTTGGTCCGGTGCGCCATCGTCGGCGCCTTCGCGCCGCCGACGACTTCGAGGTCGATGTCGAAGCCGTACTTGTGCGTGACTCCCGATTCCTTGAATACGGTCAGCAGCGGCAAGTGGGACGAATCGCTGGCCAAAAGCGCAAGTGAACGCATCGATGGTGCTCCTTCGGATTAAATGATTCAGACGACATTTTCATATTTTGAGGAGGGAAGCAACTAGAGGAGGCTGCGGGTCGCCCAGGACGTAATCTTCAGGAATCCTCTGGCAACTTTATTTTCAATACTCCAAGAACTGCGTTTTTTCCTTTACCTCTAGACTCCTTTATAAACTCGACTTGGCTCGAATTCTTATCAATTTCTTCCTGAAGATGAAAAAAGGTCCCGGCTCGTGTGCGATAAAGACAAACAAGCACGAAG
>DASWFA010000744.1:0-3310 GCA_036394475.1 Binatia bacterium | reverse complement strand
GCGGCAAGAGCGGCCGGTATTCCCCCGGCGCGAGCGGCCCCAGGCGGAGCGGCCCCATGCGGATGCGCACCAGCTTTTCGACGAAGTATCCGACCGCCTCGAACATGCGCCGGACTTCTCGATACCTGCCCTCGTGGATCTCGATCTCCAGCCAGGCCTTTTTATTCAGCATCTCCACGACTTTCACTTTGGCCGGCGCGGTCCAGCCGTCCTCCAGCCGGACGCCCTTGCGCAACCGCTCGAGCGCCTCTTCCGGCGGGCGGCCGCTCACCTTGGCGCGATAGACTTTTCTCACCTCGTAGCGCGGGTGCATGAGCTTCTGCGACAGCGCGCCGTCGTTGGTGAGCAGCAAGAGGCCGGACGAGTTGAAATCCAGCCGCCCGACGGGAAAGAGGCGGCCCTTCGCGCCGAGGGACTCGAGCCATTCGCCGAGGTGCGGCCGGCCCTCGGGGTCGCGGAGCGAGGTGATCATGCCGGGCGGCTTGTGGAAGAGGAAATAGCGCAGCGTCGGGCGGGCGATGAGCTTGCCGTCGACCTTGATCTTGTCCTTGACCGCGTCGGCCTGCGTGCCCATCTTGGTGACCACCGCGCCGTTGACGGTCACCCGCCCTTCCTGAATCCAGCGCTCGGCCTCGCGGCGCGAGGCCACGCCGGCGCGCGAGAGGATTTTCTGCAAACGTTCCATAGGAAGTGAGGAGTGAGCAGTGAGTGAGCAGTCCCCTCACCCCGCGGTTCACTCCTTGGTGTCCGCCTTCTCGCCGCCGGCCGCTTCGCTGCTCGGCGCGCCGCTGTCTTCTTCCACGGGCAGGAGGTCTTCCTCGGCGGGCGGCTCGGGCAGCGTCATCTCTTCCATCTCCTTCAGAGTCGGGAGCTGGCCCAGGTCCTTGAGATTGAAAAGCTGGAGAAATTCCGGCGTGGTGCCGTAGAGGAACGGCCGGCCGGGGATGTCCTTGCGGGCGACGATCCGGATCAGCCTCCGGTCGAGCAGCGTGGCCACCACGCCGTCCACGTCGACGCCGCGGATCGCCTCCATCTCGGCGCGCGTGATCGGCTGCTTGTAGGCGATGATGGCGAGCGTCTCGAGCGTCGCCCGGCTCATGCGCGCGGGCCGGTCGCGATAGAGCTTCTTGACCCAATCGGCGTTCTCGCGCGCGGTCCTGAACTGATAGCCGCCGGCCACCTCGGTGAGGCGGAAGCCGCGCCCGGCGGCGTCGTACTCGGCCGTCATCTCTTCGAGGACGGAAGCGATCTCCTGCCGCTCGACGCCTTCGAGGACTTCGCCCAGGCGGCCGAGCGTCACCGGCCCCTCGGAGGCGAAGAAAAGGCTCTCCAAAACCGATTTCAGCTGATTACGTTCCATTGCCGTCTTCCTCGCCGACCCCGGCGATTTTTTGCTGCGCCTCTTCCAGCGGGGTCGCCGGCGCGATCACGATCGGCCCCGTCGCTCGCTCCTGCCAGATTTTCACCGCGCGGATTTTCACCAGCTCCAGCATCGCCAGAAAAGTCACGATCACTTCGAGCCGCGACGCCGCCCCGGCGAAGAGGTCCTGGAAGACGACGCTCCCCTTGCGGTGCAGGTCGTCGAGCAGCATGCTCATCTTCTCCCGGACCGAGACGGTCTCCAGCACCACCTGGTGGACCGAGTCCTTCGGCAGCCGTTCGAGCACCGTGCGGAGCGCCGAGATCAGGTCAAACAGGGAGACGCTCTCGAACCCGACCGTCTCGACTTCGTCGGGCGGCTCGGGCGAGCGCACGAAGACGTCGCGCTTCAGGATATCGCGCCGCTCCAGCTCCCCCGCCGCCTCTTTGAACCGCTGGTACTCCAGCAGCCGCCGGACCAGCTCGTCGCGCGGGTCGCCGCCTTCCTCCTCCTCCAGGTCGGTCTCGTCGGGCGGCAGCAGCATGCGCGACTTGATGTGGATCAGCGTCGCCGCCATGACCAGAAACTCGCCGGCCAGGTCGAGGTTCAAATCCTCCATCAGCTCCATCATCGCCAGATACTGCTCGGTGATCGCGGCGATGGGGATGTCGGTGATGCTGACCTCGTTCTTCTTGATCAGGTGGAGCAGGAGGTCGAGCGGCCCCTCGAATATCTCGGTTTGAATGTTCGTCATAACCCGACCGCCGCGTTCACTTCCTGCATCGTCTCGGCGGCCTTCGCCTGGGCCGCCCGGTTGCCCGCGGCCAGCACCGCTTCCACTTCCTCGGGCTTCTTTTCCAGCGCGGCCCTTTTTTCCCGGATCGGCGCGAGATCGGCGATCACGTGCTTGATCATGATCTTCTTGCAGTCGAGGCAGCCGATGCCGGCGGTGCGGCAGCCCTGGGTGACGTAGTCGATCTCGTCCGGCGTGCAATAGATCTTGTGCAGGTTGAAGGCCGGGCATTTTTCCGGCTCGCCGGGGTCCTTCCGCCTGACGCGCGCCGGGTCGGTCATCATGCGCGAGAGCTTCTGGTCGATCTCCTCCGGCGGGTCGGTCAGGAAGACGGCGTTGCCGTAGCTCTTGCTCATCTTGCGGCCGTCGAGCCCCGGGACTTTGGGAATCTGGGTCAGGAGCACGTCCGGCTCGGGAAAGACCGGGCCGTAAAACTGGTTGAAGCGCCGGACGATCTCGCGCGTCAGCTCGACGTGCGGCGCCTGATCGACGCCCACCGGGACCTTGTTCGCCTTGTACATGATGATGTCGGCGGACTGGAGCACCGGATAGCCCAAAAAGCCGTAGGTCGACAGGTCCTTGCCCACGATCTCGCGCATCTGCTCCTTGTAGGTCGGGTTGCGCTCCAGCCAGCCGAGCGGGGTGATCATGGAGAGCAGCAGGTGCAGCTCGGCGTGCTGCTTGACGTCCGATTGGCGGAAGATCACCGACCGCGCCGGGTCGAGGCCGACGGCGAGCCAATCGGCGACCATCTCGAGCCCGCTCTGCCGGATGCCCTGCGGCGCGGCGTAGTCGGTCGTCAGCGCGTGCCAGTCGGCGACGAAAAAATAACAGCGGTAGTCTTTTTGCAGCCGCACCCAGTTCCTGAGCGCGCCGTGGAGATGGCCGAGATGAAGCCGGCCGGTCGGACGCATGCCGCTGACGATGGTGTCCATGCGATCGCTACTCGATCAGGAGCGCCTGCAGGACTCCCAGCACGAAGCGGACGATCGGCCCGATAAACATGTCCAGCGTGTGGGTCATGAGCAAAACGATGATGATTAAAAAGCCGAACGGCTCGATCCGCGCCACGGTCGTGGAAAGGGGCTGCGGCAGGAGCCCGACCAGCACCCGGCCGCCGTCGAGCGGCGGCACCGGCAATAAATTGAACGCCGCCA
>DASWFA010000743.1:0-11434 GCA_036394475.1 Binatia bacterium | reverse complement strand
GGTCGATCCGACCGCCGCCCTCATGGAACGTCCTCCTTGACGCGCCGGGATCATCGACCCGCGAATCTTCGCTAGGCGCGCATGGCTCCGGCCCCCTTTTGTTTTTGCGCGGCGCCCGCACCCAGGGAGCGCTCCAGTTTTTTCCCCGCTTCCCCGAGAAACGTCAGCGTATTCCGACCGAGTATCTTGGCCTGTATCTCCGGGCTGAGGCCCGGTACCGCCTTCAATCTTTCGGGCATATCCAACATGCCGTCGACGTGGGGATAGTCCGAGCCGAAGAACAAATGGTCCGCGCCCAGGTGCTTGATCGCGTGATTCAGGCCCGCGCCGTTTTCCTCCAGGAGGTAGTCGTCCACCACGAAATAAAACCGGTCGAAATATTTTTGGATCGGACCGGTCAATTTGTCCTGAAGGTAGGGGATCTGCTCGACGTTCTCCTCGATGCGGTGCTTGAGATTGATCACGAACTCCGCGCCGGTTTCCAGAAACGCGAATTTGAACTCGGGAAACGTGTCCATGACCCCGCCGAAAATCAGATTTAAAATGTTGGTGCTATACTCGAACGACTGCGACACGATATGCCGGCCCGCGGTGCCGTCGGGTCCGAGGACCTTCAGCCGCTGGTGCCCGACCCATTGCGACATGGGATGGAACGTGCCGACGTGCACGATGATCCCCGTGATCCCCAGCTCCCTCACCCGATCGTAGAAGTTCCACCAGTACCGGTCCGCCATGTCGATGCCGTTCACGTTGGTCGGCATGAGAAAGCTGAACATCCCGAGGTCGTTGACGCAGCGCTCGAGCTCCTGGCCCGCCGCGGCGACGTCCTGAAAGGGCAGCTGCGGGATGCCGGTAAACGTATCCGGGTGGGGCTTCATGAACCGCTCGTAAATGAAGTTGTTGCTGCCCTGGATGAAGGACCTGCCGACCGCGAGGTCGGTATACGTGAACATCCCGACGCTGCCGGCGGATACGAATTGGTAGTCGATGCCCGCCTGCTTCACCTGTTCGTACCTGAGCGACCCGTCGTACTCGGCGGATTTCCACGAGGCCCGGCCGAGCTTCTCGGCGACTTCTTTTTCACCCGCGGTCAGCACGCTGACGACCATGTTGTCGAACATCCTTTCGATGTTCCCCTTGGGGTCGACGTAGACACGGGGCCGCAAGTGGCGGTACTCTGGGGCGATGGTATAATCCTGGGGGCGCGGTCTCGAGTGTGAATCCAAGTCCACGATCAGCATTTGGGAGCCTCCATTCGAAATATGTCCCGAGCATAGCCGGGAAGCCTCGGGCTGTCCAATTCGATTTTATGATAAGCTTATCAGCGCGAGCGTGGCGCTAGCCGCTTTTTTGTCCGGAGCTGGAAATGGATACTCTCCGCTTTCGAGTGTTTTTGGAATGCGCCCGGCTCAAGAACTTTTCACGGGCCGCGGAAATACTGCACATGAGCCAGCCTTCCGTCTCGTTCCACATCAATCAATTGGAGGACTGGCTGGGCGCGCCGCTGTTCCATCGCCGGGGCAAGCGGGTGGAGCTCACCGAGGCGGGAATCTATTTGAAGGGCCAGGCGCAGCAGCTCCTGTCGAGCATCGAAGGCATCCGGCAGGGCGTTCACGAGCTCCTGCATATCGACCGGGGGCGGCTGGCGGTCGCCGCGGGCGGCCCTCTGGGCACGCACATGCTTCCGCGGGCCCTCGGAATATTCAGAGGCCTCCATCCGGAAGTCGAGATCCACATGAGGTTCGGCATCGCGCCGGAGATCGAGTACTGGCTCAACGAGGACATCATCGAGCTGGGCATGTTCAGCCGCAAGCCGAAAAGCCCGGGCCTGGCGGGAGAATTTTACGCCAGCTCCCCCATGGTGGCGGTGGCCTCGCCGCGGCACCCGATCGCCTCCAAGCGCGGCCTGAAATTAAAAGATCTGCTCAAAGAGCCGTTGATCCTGCGGGAGCCGGAGGCGGCCGGCGGCGAAGTGGTGCGGGCTTTTTTCGCGCAAAGGGGATTGAAGGTGCGCAAGGGCATGGAGCTTTCCAACCACGAGGCGATCAAGGTCGCCGTCGCCCAGGGCCTCGGCGTCACCGTCATGTCCAAAGGACTGCTCTGGAACGAGGTGGCGCTAAAAACTCTCAAGGTGCTGAGCGTCGACGATCTGGATCTATCCATCGACCATTGGCTCGCCTATCGCAGCGGGCGAAAGCTGTCGAATGCCGGAGCGGCGCTGCGGCAGTTTCTGCAGGAGCGGAAGTCCGAGCTCGTAAAACTATTGCTTTAGATCTCGGCCGAAACCCGGCGATTAGGAAATCGAATCCAGCAGGCTTAGCTGCACGGGCCCGGCTTTCTCTTCCGATTTCCGGACTCCGTCTTCGGCATTCCCCTCGATAAACGGGCGGAATTTTTCGTACAGCTCGGCGAGCTTCTCTTTGTAATGCTCGACGTTTTCGTCCGGGCGCGCCGCGTCCCACTCCGCCGCGAGCTTGCAGCACTCGTTGATCTTGATCTTGTTCGTTTTCCCGGTGACGTAGTAGGAGATCTGGTCTCCCGGCTGGTAGGGCCGCCCGGATTTCAAGGCGAGCTCGTAGGCCGCCGCCGGGTTGCGCTTTTGCTCGCGGATTTTCGCCTGATAGGTCGCCAGCGAATCCTGCAGCGTCTCGGTCTTCATCAAGAGGGCGATGTCCATGCGGTGGCCGTCCAGGTCCTCCACATAGCGGCGGTAGAGCGCCGGAACTTTTTCCCTTTGGTCGGTGAGCAGGAGAAGCAGCATCTCCTCCATCCAGCGGCGCTGGAAAAGCTCCAGGCCGCGGGAGCGGAGCCCCGAGCCCTTGATGAGGAGCCGCTGCCGCGAGTCCAGGAGCGCGTAGTTTTTCATCTTGTAGCTGAACATCGCCGGATAGCGGCCGTCCAGCTCGAGATCGATCCCTTTGGGCAGGGTCGCCGCCAGCTCTTGAATCAGCCGCTCCTCGTCGCCGGCCGTTTTTATCTCTTCTGCGGGCGCGAAGTATATCCCGTCGGTATCGACTTCGATGACCGTCGCGCCGTTTTGCTTGAGCCAGGCGACCGCCGCCTGGATCAGCTCCCGGCCCTTGGCGGTCACCTGGTTGGCGGCCTCGTAGTCGTTGAAATGTCCCATGTCGAAGCCGAGATAGCCGTAAAACGAATTGATGAGAATCTTGAAGGTCGACTGCAGGGCGGAAAAATAGAGGCGCGCCTCCTTATCGGCCGACGAGCGCGCCAGCTCCTTGGCCTTGAGCCTGAAGCCGCGCAGGTCGCCGAGCAGGCCGGCCGATATCTCCAGGCCGTCGGCCTTGGGAAAATAACCGTAGGTCAGCATGATCGACGGATAGAGCGAAGTCACGTCGCAGTGGAGGACGCGGCGGGCGACGCCCTGGTATTCGATGTCGGTAAAGCCGCCGGCGACCTCGCGGGGCGCCTCCGGGCGCGGGATCGAGCGGCGGCGGAAAAGATACTCCCGCAGGAAAAGCGAGTCGATCTTGGTCGCGTTGCCCCGGAGCGCCACGTTCTGGTAGCTGTAGGGGAAAATCTGCGCCTCGACGAAATAGCTCTGCGAGAGGATCTCCGCCAGCGCGCGGGTCTCGCGGACGTCGTCGAGCGCGTAGCGGAACAGGGTGTCGGGGTCGTGATCGAAGTACCAGCTCGTCTTGCCGCCCGGAATATACGTCCGGTCCGGGCCGGCGATGCCGAAATGGCGCGCGATGTCCTTGAGACCGTAGCCCGCGAGCTCCCGCGCCGAGACGTCGTAGTGCTGGGCTAGAAGCCACGTGTCGATGATGTGGCGGCCGAAAATCTCGTACTTCCGGTAGCCGATCGTCCGCTCGGCGATCTGGGTCCGGGCCGGCTGGCTTTTGAGCGGCGACCCGTCGCGGCCGAGCGCCAGCTCGACTTTGTGTTTCCGGGCGCGCGCCTCGATATACTCCAGGTCGAAGCGAAAGAGGTTGTGGCCTTCGATCACGTCCGGGTCGCGGTCGCGCACCTCGCGGACCATCTCGGCGAGCATCGCGGCCTCGCCGTATTCCCTGCCGGAGACGAGCCGCTCCCATCCGGTGGAGTCGCTCATGGCGATGGCGGTGATCCGGTCGGACTCGCGGAGAGGGTTGCAGAACTCGAAGGCGCTGTCGCAGTAGGTCTCGATGTCGATCTGCATGCGCTTCAAGTCGCCGAAGCCGAGCCCGAGAAAGTGCGTCTTGCCGGTGAGCAGCAGGTACTGCTGGACCGGATCGCTGAAATAATAGTAGGGCGCGTCCGGCGCGGCACCGTCTGGCCGCGCCTGCTTTTGCAGATAGAACCGCGCGTCTTCGAGCTCTCTCAAATCGGAAAAAAAGGCGATGCGGTTGAAAGGCGCGCCGCCCGAGAGCGCTTCGATCTCGGCCCGGCCGCGCCAGCCCTTCAGGCGCTCCTCGCCCGCAAGCAGCAGCATCGGGCGGAACCCGACCGATTCGGACGAGACCCGGCCGGCCTCGCGGCGGAATATCCGAACCCGGTCCGGCCCATCGACCTCGAACGCGATCAGCCCCGGAGTCGAGTCGTGGCCGAAGAGAATCTCATTGTGCTGGAAGGGAAGATCTTGAAAGCGGTTTTCTGCCATGATGCGCTCTTGACATCGGCCGGAGCGCCGCCAATATAGCAGAGGGACTGCCGAAGTCCTAGGAGGAAACGATGCGCTGGCTCATTTCCGCCGCTCTGTTGATTTTCGGTCTCGCGCCCGCCTCCGCGGCCGAGATTTCCCACCTGACCGACGCCGAGCTGGCCCAGAGAGTCCGGCTCCCGGCGGGCTTCGAGATCCGCGTCTTCGCCCGCGGCCTCATCGGGCCGCGCTTTATGACGGTCGGGCCGGACGGCATGATCTATATCTCCATGCCGGGCATGGGCTGGGTGGGGCGGCTCCGCGACGACGACGGCGACGGCAAGGTGGAGCGGGTCGATCGCGTGATCCAGGAGCTCGACCGGCCGCACGGGCTCGCCTTCCACGACGGCAAGCTCTACGTCGCGGGAACGCAGAAAGTCTGGCGCGTCGACGCCTTCCGCGAGCGCGACTCGGCCGGCAAAGTCGCCACGATCGTGCCCAACCTGACCGAGGGCGGCCACTCGACGCGAACGGTCCTGTTCGGCCCCGACGGCAAGCTCTACCTGTCCGTCGGCTCGTCCTGCAACGTCTGCAAAGAAAAGGACCCCAGGCGCGCCGCCATCGTCCGGTACAACCCCGACGGCAGCGGCGAAGAAGTCTTCGCCACCGGATTGAGAAACTCGGTCGGGATCGCCTGGAACCCGGTCACCAGGGAGCTTTGGGGGACGGACAACGGCCGGGATTGGCTCGGCGACGAGTCGCCGCCCGACGAGATCAACATCATCCGCCAGGGGAAGAATTACGGCTGGCCCAACTGCATCGCCGACCGCGTGCCCGATCCGGATTTCGGCACGCCGGAGATCTGCCAGAAGACCGAGCCGCCCGCGGTGAAGCTCCCGGCGCATTCCGCGCCCCTCGGCCTCGCCTTTTACACCGGCAAGCAGTTCCCTGCGGAGTATCACGGCGACCTCTTCGTCGCGCTGCACGGCTCGTGGAACCGCAGCAAAAAGACCGGCTACAAGGTCGTGCGCGTCAAGATGGAAAACGGCCAGCCGAAGCGGGTGGAGGATTTCGCCACCGGCTGGCTCGCCCAGGAAAAGGGCACCGACGTCGTCTGGGGAAGGCCGGTCGATCTCATCGTCGGCCCCGACGGCAGTCTCTATCTTTCGGACGATACGGCGGGGTTCGTCTATAAAATCAGCTATAAAGCGGCCGGCCGGTGAAAACAGTTTCAGGTTTCAAGTTTCCAGTTTCAAGTCGGACGTGAAACCTGAAACTCGAAACTAGAGACTTTCTTCGCTGGAGTCCGCGGGGCGGATTGTGCTAAAAAAGAGGGGATGACGGCGGACCCGCTTACCTTTGACGACCGGCCGGCGCTCCGGCGCCCGGTGTTGATCCTGGCCTTCGCCGGCTGGAGCGACGCGGGGGCCTCCGCCACGACCGCGGTGCGCTACCTGAGCGAGCAGTTGATGGCGGTGAAATTCGCCGCCATCGATCCGGAGGAGTTTTACGACTTTTCCATCCAGCGCCCCCAGGTCCGGCTGGTGGACGGGCTCAGGCGCGAGATCCACTGGCCGACCTACGATTTTCACTATGGCATCGGCATCGAGCGCGATTTCGCCTTCGGGGTCGGCGCCGAGCCGCATCTGCGCTGGCGGGGATTTTCCGATACGATCCTCCGGCTGGTGCGGGACAGCAAGATCGAGCTGGTCGTCACGTTGGGCGCCTATCTCGACGAGGTGCTGTACACGCGTCCGGTGCCGCTCACGGGGTTCGCCTCGGATCCCAAAATAATGAGCGAGCTGGACATCCTGCCGTCGCGCTATCAAGGTTCCACCGGCATCGTCGGAGTTTTGGGCGACGCCTGCCGGCAGAGCGGCGTCCCGCACATGAGCCTGTGGGCGACTCTGCCGCACTACCTTTCCGTCTCTCCCAACCCGCGCGGCGCGCTCGCCCTGGTGCTCAGGCTCACGCAGTGGCTGGGGCTCCGCGTGGACACCGGCCCCCTCGAGCGGGCGTCGGCGGAGTTTCAGAACAAGATCAACGAGGTCGTGAGCAGCGACCAGAACCTGTCGGCGTTTATCCGCGAGCTGAAGAAGAGAGAGTTCGAGCAGTGAGGCTCACGGTCGTGATGCCCGTCTTCAACGAAGCGGGCACGCTCGAAGAGGCGGTCAAGCGGGTGCAGAGCGTCCGCTTCCCCAAAGAGATCATCGCCGTGGACGACGGCTCCACCGACGGCAGCCGCGATATCCTAAAGCGGCTGGAAGCCGAGGCGAAAAAGGACGACCCCTCCGTCAACGACTTCAAGGTGCTCTTCCAGCCCTTCAACCAGGGCAAGGGCGCCGCCCTCAGAGCGGGCATCGCCCACGCCGCCGGCGACATGGTGATCATCCAGGACGCGGACCTGGAATACGACCCGCGCGACTATCCGAGCCTGTTGGAGCCGATCCTGGCGGGAAAGGCCGACGTGGTTTTCGGCACGCGCTTTTCCGGCGGCGGGGCGCACCGGGTGATGTTTTTCTGGCACTATCTCGGCAACAAGCTTCTGACGCTCTTCTCCAACGCGCTCACCAATTTAAATCTCACCGACATGGAGGTCGGCTACAAGGTTTTTCGCACCGAAATTATAAAAAGCATCAGGCTCGAATCCGACCGCTTCGGCTTCGAGCCCGAGATCACGATGAAGGTCGCGAAGCTCAAG
Source organism: Binatia bacterium (assembly GCA_036394475.1). Taxonomy (GTDB): domain Bacteria; phylum Desulfobacterota; class Binatia; order UBA9968; family UBA9968; genus JAJPJQ01. Next base: position 4,154 of record DASWFA010000743.1, on the reverse strand, counting down.
TGCCGCGTCTACGAGGTGCCGATCTCCTACTACGGCCGCACCTACGCCGAAGGCAAAAAAATCACCTGGAAAGACGGCTTCGTCGCGCTCTATTGCATCGTCCGGTACTGGTGGGAAGATTAAAAACAGGCGGTAGGCGATAGGCGGGGAATTCGCCGCGGCCGGCGAATCGCTCGGTGAATTTCTTGATGATTTTCCCACCGTTTCCCGCGAACACGCCATCGCGATTCTGGAACTCGCCAAGTCGGCTTTGTTAGCGAAAGCCGTGGCGGCATAACCGCTTGCGGTAAGCAGCCAGGTGCGTGTGCTCCTCGACGCTTGCGTGCCCGGACGCCTAGGCGCCGAATTATACGGACACGCTGTTCGAACAGCGCCTCAGATGGGATGGGCCGATCTTGACGCGATGGCGGGGCGCTTCGAGCGGTGCCGGAAAAAGTCCGTCCGGGCCAGGTGTATGAAGTGTAGCCTTAATGACTACAACACCTCAAAGGCAGGCGAACAAAGATTTAGCCGCTCCGCCCCTCGCTCCACAACTCTTCCATATAATCCTTAAGCGCCTCTTTTAACGGAAACTGCGGCGCGTAGCCCAATTCCGCTTTACTCGCGCTCAAATCCAGGGGGAATTCACCGTGGCCGCCGCTGTCCTCGCCGATCACCGTGATCTCGACTTTCGGCAGCAGCTCGCGCGCCGCTTTGGCGAGATCCTCCGCGCGCGTCACGACGCCGCTGCCGGCGTTGTAAGTCCGCTGCTTCGGCGCTTCCGCCGCGCAGGCCAGGTCGAGCGCCAGCGCGACGTCCTTGGCGTAGACGTATTCGTTGGGAAAATATGTCCCGGCGTCGATGGTAAACGGCGCGCCCTTGATGATCCGGAGCGCCAGGTCGCGCATGACCATCCCCACGGTCGAGCCGCCGACGTAATGGCCGCGGCCGAAGACGCCGGCCGGCCGGATGGTTACCGTATCGAGGTTATAAAGATGCGTGTAGGCGTGGAGCAGGTGCTCGGAGCAGATCTTGGTCGTGGTGTAGAGGTTGTGGCCGCCGGACGGCGCGTCTTCCCGGATCGGCCCCTTGATCTTCTCCCGGTCGTAAACGCCGAAGGTGCTCACGTAAACCACCCGGCGCAACCCTTGCAGCCGCGCCGCCTCGAGAACATTGATCGTCCCCAAAATATTATTCGTCGAGCCGGTGTACGAGTTCTCCGCCACGCGCTTGCCGATGAGGCCGGCGGTGTGGACCACGGTGTCGACGTTGAAGTGCTTGAGCGCGGCGAGCAGCGCCGGCAGGTCGCGCATGTCGGCGGCGACGACCTCCGCCCGGTTGGGGCCGACGATCTTGTCGATGTATTCCCGGTTGGGGGATAAATCGTAAACGGCGATCTTATGCCCCGCGTCCGCCATCCGCTTCGCAAAATGACAGCCGATCAGCCCGCCGCCGGTTACTAAAACATTCATTTCCATTTCCTCCTCATCCGATGTAGGCCAGATTCTGGCCGCTGTCAATCCGGCAAATCTCCTCTTGCCTTTGGCTTTTGTTAACGCTAATTTCTAGCCGCCTGACGCGACGGTGAAAGGAGACCTCCATGACCAAGAAGCGAAAGGGCCTGGCTGCGCTCGCTCTGCTGTTTATCTCCGCGCTCCTGGTCTATTCCCCGAACGCCGGAGCGCAGACGGCCAAGATCCGGGTCGGCAGAACGACGGGAGGGAGCGGTTTTCACATCCCGTCGTACGTCGCGATGGACAAGGGCTTCTTCAAAAACGAAGGGCTCGACGCCGACTTCATCGCGGCCACCGCCGGCGTGCTGGTCCGGGCCTCGATCGCCCGCGAGATCGAATTTTCGCCGATCCCCGGCGGCGGCTCCGAGGCGATGCTGCAGGGCGCGCCCGTCGTCTTCATCGTCGGCGAGTCGCTGATCTCGCAGTGGACGCTCACGACCACGCCCGACATCAAGCGGGTGGAGGACCTCCGCGGCAAAACGCTGGGGCTCGGCCGGCCGGGCTCGGCGGATTACAGCGAGGTCGTGGTCGTGCTGGGGAAGTTCTTCAAGATGGAGCCGGGGAAGGACTATAAAGTCATCGGTTTCACCGGCGAGCCGGACCGGATCGCGGCGCTCGTCAGAGGCTCGATCCAGGGCGGCGTGCTCTCTTTCCCGCACGCGGCGCGCGCCGAAAAGGAGGGCATGAAGGTCCTCATGCGCACCGGCGACCATCTGCCGCGCCTCGGCGGGACGTTTCTCACGCACAAGGACTTCATCAAGGAAAAGCGCGACGTGGTCAAGCGCTTCATCCGGGCGATCGTCAAGGCCGAGGATTACGTCAAGGCGAACAAGCAGGGGACGATCGAGGTGATCGCGAAGTATTTCGAGATCAAAGACCCCAAGGTCAACGAGAGCATCTACAATCAGGTGCACGACAAATTCAGCCCGGAGATGCCGGCCAACCTGATCCGCGACCTGTTCGAGTCGCGCACCACTCCCGAGCTCGGCTGGCCCAAAGGCAAGCCGCTCCCCGACCCGGAGCAGTACGTCGAGCGCGGCCCGCTGAACGAAGTGTTGAAGGAGATGGGGAGGCCGGCGGGAAAATAAAAGTAAAAAAGCCGGAATCGAAGAATCAGAACGTCTTGGCCGCCTCCGGGCGCCAGCTGGCGAGGCGCGACTCCAGCCATTTGACCGAGAGCGTCAGTATCAGCGAGATCGCCATGAAAATGGCGACGCCGACGAAGACGACGTCCACTTTATAGTTCGACGCCGCCGAGGCGATCATATAGCCCAACCCCCGGCTCGAGGCGAAAAACTCCCCCACGACAGCGCCCAGAATCGCCCGGCCGATGGCGAGCCTGAGACCGACGATGATGTAGGGCAGCGAGTTGGGGAGCACCACGGTCTTCGTCACCTGCCATTCGTTCGCGCCGAACGCGCGCACCACGTTCACCAGGACCCGATCGACGTTTTTGACCCCGGCGTAGGTGTTGATCAGCAGCGGAAAGACCGCGCCGGCGAAGACGATGACGATCTTCGACCAGATGCCGATGCCGAACCAGAGAATGAGCAGCGGCAGGAAGACGATGCGCGGCGTCGCGTTGAGCGCCGTGACGTACGGGTCGAGCAGGGCGTCCAAGGTCTTGGACCTGCCCATGACGAGCCCGGCGGGAAGGCCGACCAGGATGGAAAGCCCCAGCCCGACGACAAAGGCGAGCGCGCTCACGTAAAAATGTTGTTCCAGCTCGCCGCTCGAGAGTAGCCGCCAGAACGTCGCGCCGACCTGGGCGGGCGTGGTGAAAAAAAGCGCCATGCCGCGCGGCAGGGTGAGCCACAGCGGGATCGTCTGCCAGAAGAGCAGCAGGAGCGCGATGAATCCTATCCCCAGGATGTACGGCTCTCTCTCGTGGTAAAACCTGCCGAGGGGTCTCACCGCGTCTCCTCCCCCGCGCGCCACGGCGCCAGCAGCGCTTCCAGCCGGCGCATCGTCTCGGTCAGCAGCACGGCGATCGCCGCCAGGATAAAAATGCCGACGAACATCTCCGGCAGGCGATAGGTGTCGCCGGCCTGCGAGATCGCGAAGCCGATGCCCTCGGAGGCGGCGTAGAACTCGCCGACGATGATGCCGACCAGGCCGCGGCCGATCGCGAGCCGGGCCCCGGCGGCGATATACGGCAGCGTGCTCGGGAAAATGACTTTCAGGTAGAGATCTTTCTCCTTGCCGCCGAAAGAGCGGATCACGTTGATGAGCAGCGGGTCGGCGGATTTGACCCCGGCGAACGTGTTGAAGACGAACGGAAAGACCGAGAGGAGAAAGACCAGCACGGCTTTGCCGAACACGCCGACGCCGAAAAATATGATCAGCAGGGGCGCCACGGCGACCAGCGGGCTGGCGTAAAGCGCGGTGAGAAAGGGGTCGAGGGTGTATTCGACCCGGCGTCTCCAGCCCATCACGGCGCCGAGCGGTATGCCGACGACGACGGCGAAGAAAAAGCCCCAGACGAAGGCGCGGCTGCTGACGGCGAGGTCGTGCCAGAGCTTGCCGGCCGCGATCTGTTCCTTGAAGGCGGCGGCGATGAGGGAGGGCTTGGTGAAAAAAAACGGATTCAGCGGGACGACGTAGGTAAGGACGAGCTCCCAGGCGGCGAAGAGAAAAATCACCGAAGACACCCCCAGGACC
>DASWFA010000742.1:0-7480 GCA_036394475.1 Binatia bacterium | reverse complement strand
CCGACCGTGGCGAATCTCGGCCCGCAAAACCTGTCCGTCTTCGTCTTCGACAACCAGATTTACAGCGGCACGCGCATCAGCGAGCCGACAGCGACCGCCGGCAAGACCGACCTCGAGATCATCGCGCGGGGCGCGGGCATCGAGGACGCGGTAACGGTGCGCGATCTGGAAGCGTTCAAGAAAGCGGCGGCGCCGGCGCTGGCCGGAAGCGGCCTCAAGTTCATCGTCGCCAAAGTCGAAGAGAGCCGCGGCCATCGTAAAATCCAGCGCTCCAACATGGACCTGCTGGAAAATAAATATCGCTTCGTTCGTTATATCGAAAAAACGGAAGGCAAGCCGATCTTTTTGGGCCGTGGATAAGACGGCTCCGAAACAATCATGCACGAGGCTCGCGTGAATCCAAAGCGCATTACATTTCGTTTCTCGAAACTTTTTTTCTTGCTGGTCTTCTTCCATGCCGCCGCCGGCGCGGCCCTGGGCAAAACCGCCGGCGAAGTGCTCCAGCAGTTCCAGGGACTTCAGGGCGCCGCCCGAGAGGCGCAGCTGATCGAGGGCGCGAAGCGGGACGGGAAGATAGCGCTCTACGGCACGACGAATATCGCCGTGATGCAGGAGCTGCTCGAGCGCTTCAAGAAAAAATACCCGTTTCTCCAGGTCGACAATTACCGGGCCACCACGAACCGCGTGTATGCCAAGGTGCTGACGGAAGCGCGCTCGGGAACGCACGCGGTCGACGTCATCGAGATTTCCCCCGACTCCGCGTTCAAATTGAAGCAAGACCAATTGCTCGACCCCTACCTCTCGCCGCTGCGTAAATCCGTTCTCGAAGGCTATGCCGATAAAGAAGGGTACTGGACGGGCTACTTTCACCAGGTCATCGCGTTGGGAATCCACACGGCGAGCATTGCAAAAAACGAGATCCCCAAAACGTACGAGGACCTCTTAAATCCGATTTACAAAGGCAAACTTTCCCTCGGCAGCGCCGACCAGGAGCTCTTCGGAACGCTGCTGGAATTCTGGGGCAAGGAAAAAACTTTCGCCTATTTCACCCGGCTGGCGAAAAACGCGCCCGCGATGCGCGAGGGACACACGCTGCAAGCCCAGCTCCTGTCCGCCGGAGAATTCGCCATGGCGCCGTGGCTCCTCGGGCACAATCTCGCGGAGCTGAAGCGCAAGGGAGCCCCCGTGGAAGCCGTGCTGCTGGAGCCGGTCCTGTCCACTCCCAAGTATGTGCTGTTGGCGAAGCACAGCGCGCATCCGCACGCCGCGGCTCTCATGATCGACTGGCTGCTGTCGGAGGGACAGGAGATTCTCGTGGCGAAATTCGGCAGGAACTCCACCACGCCGGGCTTGAAGCACCTCTATCCCGAGCTGGTCAGGCCGAAATACCTGGTCGTGAATCCCGAGAAGTTCGGTCCGCAATATGCGGACTACGTCCGCTGGTACTGCGAAGTATTCCGCCACTGCTGACACGCCGCGGCCTCAGACTACGACTCAATCACTCCCGGGGAATCGAGCTTGAAAAAATATTCCGCCGTCGGCAAATCCGAGCCCAAGCTCGAAGGCGTCCGTAAAGTCACCGGGCAGGCGGTCTATACCGCCGACCGCGCCCTGCCGCGCCTGGCGTGGGGAAAAACGCTCAGGAGCCCCGTGCCGCACGCCCGCATCGTCAAGATCGACGTCTCCCGGGCCCGGAAGCTTCCCGGAGTTTTGGCGGTCCTGACCGCGGCCGACGTATCCGACAAATTGTTCGGACGGCAGCTCCGCGACATGCCGGTCCTGGCGCGCGACCGGGTGCGGTTTATCGGCGAAAAGGTGGCGGCGATAGCGGCGGAGACGCCCGCCGTCGCCGAAGAGGCGGCCGCGCTCGTGGACGTGGAGTACGCCGAGCTGCCCGCCGTGTTCGACGCGGCGCTGGCGGTCGAGGAGGGCGCGCCGCTCCTGCACGAGAACCTCGTCGATTATTTTCACGCGCCCCGGCCGGTTCCGCTCCTCCCCAACGTCCACTCGCAGGTAAAATGGCGGTTGGGGGACCCGGAAACCGGGTTCGCCGAATCCGATTTCGTCTTCGAGCAGACTTTCACCACCCATCGGGTGCATCAGGGCTATCTGGAGCCGCACGCGTGCGTCGTCGCCGCCGGTCCGGGAGAGCGCATCGCCCTCTGGTCGTCGAACAAAGTCCCGTTCCAGACCAAACAATACCTGGCGGAGATTCTCGGCGTCGCGCCGGAAAAGATCTTGTTCCGGCTCGGCCCCGTCGGCGGCGATTTCGGCGGCAAGGGCTCGGTCATGGACATCCCGCTCGCCTATTATCTCTCCCGCGCCGCCGGCCGGCCGGTCAAGATGGTGATGACCTACGGCGAGGAGCTGACGGCGGGCAACCCGCGCCACCCGGCGACGATCCGGATAAAAAGCGGCGTCAAGAAAGACGGCGCCCTATGGGCCAGGGAAGTCAAGATGACTTTCAACAGCGGCGCCTACGCGGCCTTCAAGCCCAACGCGACCATCAACCTGCCCGGCGCGCGCCACGGCTCGGGCGCTTATCGGATTCCGCATGTGTCGATAGAGGCCCTCTCGGTCTACACCAATCTCATCCCGAGCGGCCACATGCGCGGGCCGGGCGACCCGCAGGTCTATTTCGCCGTCGAGTCGCACACGGACTTCATCGCGCGCCGGCTCAAAATGGACCCGTGGCAGTTCCGCCGGAAAAACGTGCTCCGGCGCGGCGACGCGCTGCCGAACGGCCACCGCCTGGACATCGACACCGGGCCGAAGATCCTCGACGCCATGCGGCAAAAGCCGAAAAGCGCTCCCGACCGGAAGGTCTTGAGCGGCAGAGGCCTCGCTCTCTGCCTGCGGGACATCGGCCCCGGCGAAGCCAACATCGAGGTCGGCCTCGACCCCAAAGGCGGGGTTTACGTCCTGACCACCGTCACCGACACCGGCACCGGCGCGCACACGATCCTGCGCCAGGTCGTGGCGGAGATTATTGGAATCGTCGCCAACGAGGTCGAGGTCGTCTCCGGCGACACCGACACCTTTCCGACCGATATCGCCCTCGGCGGCAGCCGGGTCACTTTCATGGCGGGAAAAGCCGCGGCCCTGGCCGCGTCCGGGCTCAGGAAAAAAATGATCGCCGCCGCGGCGCGCCGCTGGGGCGTGGCGGACGCAGCCGTCCGCGTGGGGCGCGGCGTTTTGTCGGCGCCCGGGAAAACGCTCGCTTTCGCCGCGCTCGCGGCCGAAGCGGCGGCCGGCGGCGGCGAGCTAAAGGCGCTCGGGCGGTTCGCCCATACGGAGCGAAAAGGAACGCTTTCCTTCTTCGGCCAGACGGCGGAGGTGGAAATCGACCCCGACACGGGGAAGCTCGTCCGGTTGAAGATCGCCTCGCTCAACGAAGTCGGGACGATCATCAACCCGATCGCGCACCAGGGCCAGATCGAGGGCGGCGTGATTCAAGGGGTGGGCTTCACGCTGATCGAGGACCTCCCCGATCTCGAAGGCAGGATCGCCGCGACGAACATGGGAGAATACAAGATCCCCTGCGTGCGGGACATCCCTTGCCTGGAGACGATTAACATCTATGATCCCGAGGGGCCGGGACCGTTTCACAGCAAGCCGATCGGCGAATGCACCACGACGCCGACGGCGGCGGCCGTCGCCAACGCGGTCTACGACGCGATCGGCGCGCAGATCCTGGATTTGCCGATCACCGCGGAGAAAATCTATTTCGCCCTGAAAAACGGAAAGGACCGATCCGCATGAAGGCGCTCCGATGGTTTTTGTTTTCTCTCGCGCTCCTGGCGCCGGCCGCGGCCCCCGGCCTCGCCGCGGCCCAGGCGCTCCGCAAGATCAACGCCACGATACCGGCGATCTCGGAATCTTCGATCGCGTTTTATATCGCCAAGGAAAAAGGCTACTGGCGCGAGGAGGGGCTCGACGTGGAGCTCATCCTGGTGCGCGCGGCGACCTCGATCCAGGCGGTGATCGCCGGCAACGTCGAGTTCGGCACCGCCGGCGGCTCGGCCCTGCTGCCGATCACGCGCGGCCTGCCGATGACGTTTCTCTTCACCACCTATGACAAGGCCAATTTTTCGCTCTTTTCGAATCCGTCGATCCGCTCGGTCGCGGAGCTGAAAGGCAAGCGGATCGGAGTGTCGAGCTTCGGCAGCGGCCCGGACTCGCTCCTCCGGGATTTTTTGAACGACCACGGCGTCGAGGCGGGGCGCGACGCGACGATCCTCGCCGTCGGAACGGGCATGGAGCGCTTTATCTCGCTCAAGTCCGGCGCCGTCGACGCCGCCATGCTGTCGCCCTCGGCCTATATGATGGCCGAGGACGCGGGCTTCCGCGAGCTCGTCTCCTTCGTGCGCCAGCCGAATTACGTCTACCTGCAGGGCGGCATCATCACGCGCTCGAGCCTGCTCAAGACGGAGCCGGCGCTGGTGGAGAAATTCATCCGTGGCAGCCTGAAGGGGCTCCTGTACACGCAGGCGAACCGGCCGCAGACCGTGGCGCTCCTCGCCCGCACGCTCAAGATCAAGCCGGACATCGCCGCCCGGACCTACGACGAGGTCCGCCCCGGCGTGACGCAGGACGGCACGGTCGGCGAGGCGCAGCAGAAAAAATCGCTGGCGACTTTTCTCGATAAAACCAAGGAGCCGCCGCCGCTCTCGAAGATTTTCGATTTCTCCATGGCGCGCAAGGTCGCCGCCGAGCTGAAAGCGGAGAAGTGGCGCCCGGCGCCCTAGGAAAGTCGCCGGCGGCGGGATACAACAACCATCGTAAAGGAGACCCTCATGGATTTTAAGCTGCCCGAAGAGCTCCAGGTGCTCAAGCAGACGGTCCGGCAGTTCGTCGACAAGGAGCTGATCCCGATCGAGATGCACACGCTCGACGGCATGGAGCTGAAGCCGGACGTCAAAGCGAAGCTGACGAAAAAAACCCGCGAGATGGGGCTCTGGATGCTCGACGTGCCGGAGGAGTACGGCGGCGCCGGCCTCGGCCTGCTGGCGCAGGTCGTGGTGTGGGAAGAGCTCGCGCGGACGGCGGCCCTGCCGTCGCGCGGCGAGACCATCTTCGGCCCCGAAGTGAGGCCGATTCTCTACGCGCTCGACGCGGAGCAAAAGCGGCGCTATCTCGACCCGGTGCTCAAGGGGGAGAAAAAAATGTGCTTCGCGCAGACCGAGCCCGACGCCGGCTCGGACCCGGCCTCGATGAAGACGCGCGCGGTGCGCCAGGGCGACTCGTACGTCATCAACGGCGTCAAGCGCTTCATCACCGACGCGGAAAAATCCGACTTCGCCCAGGTCATGGTGGTGACCGACCCGGCCAAGGGCTCGCACGGGGGCATCTCGTGCATCCTCGTCGACATGAACACGCCGGGGGTCAGAATCACGGCGAGGTACAAGACGATCATGGGCGACGAGCCGTGCGAGATCGTCTTCGAGGACGCCAGAGTGCCGGCGGCGAACCTGGTGGGAAAAGAGGGCGAGGGCTTCAGGCTGGCGCAGAAGTGGCTGGCCGTGGGGCGCCTCAAGCACGGCGCGCGGGCCCTCGGAGTCGCCGAGCGCTCGATCGAGATGGGCTCGCGCTACGCCAAGCAGCGCGTCACTTTCGGCAAGCCTTTATCCGAGCGCCAGGCGATCCAGTGGAAGCTGGCCGATTCCTTTATCGAGCTCCACGCGGCGCGGCTGATGGTCTACCACGCGGCTTGGAAGGACGATCAAAAGGAAGACTCGCGCCACGAGGCTTACATGGCGAAGCTCTACGCCGACGAGATGTCGGTCCGGGTCGTCGACCGGGTGCTGCAGATCCACGGCGGCATCGGGCTCACGCTCGATCTGCCGCTGGCCAAATGGTTCGTCGATCAGCGCAGCCGGCTGATCACCGAGGGCGCCTCGGAGGTCATGCGCATGGTGATCGCCCGCCACGTCCTGCAGAAATACGCTTAGAGCCGAAACGTCGGCGTCTGGGTAAGTTGCGGCCGTCTTGCTGCCGGAGGGAGCTAAAACGGCTGCGCCCGGGAGCCGACAAAAACCGGACGCTCGCTGGAAGGAGAGGGGAAATCCCGGGCGGAAGGACTTACGGCAGCGCGCGAGGGCGGGCGCTGCCGCCGCGGCCGATCAAAAAACGACCTTTTGCAGCTTGGGCTTGCCGCCGCAGACTCGGCATTTTCCCGGGATAATGACGGCCTGGGTGCTCCAGGTGTCGCCGCATTTGGGGCAGCAGGTCCAGATGATGGCGGCTCCTGAATCTTGTTGTTCCTTTTCCTCTGTGGGCATTTCAGTCCTCCGTAGACGGCGGCGCGTGCGATTCATATCGAGTGGGCGCGTGATAGTCCAGTGAATGATATCAAAGTAGTGTTAAAGCGCCGGCACTGTCCAATATAGATTTCTGATTCTCTTATTAAGATTCTTAATACCTGGCGGAAAAACTCGATGCGGGCCATCGAAGCGGGGGAATAGGCAAAGCCCGCGGCCCGGCGCGCCCCGGCTTCAAGAAAACTCTATCCCCGCCCGAGAAAAATCGGCTTGCCTTCGGTCCGCTCCAGGTAGCGGACGAACTTGTATTTCGTTTCCAGCAAATCCACGTTGCTGCGGACGATCTTGCGGTGGACCAGGCTCTCCTCGATCTTGCAGACCACGAAGCGGAGCCCGCTTTCTTTAAGCGCCCCCGCCGCCTCGCTCTTGAATGCTTCGATCTCGCGGACCGTGACCGCGTGCTCGACGCCGGCGCCTTGCGCCATCGCCGCCAGGTCGGTCTTGCCGGCGGTCGCCGTCGGCCAGCTGATCCGCGTCCCGCTGTACCTCTGGTTGTCCCAGACGAAGACGGCGAGGTTGGGCGGATTCAGGTTGGCGAGCGTCGGCAGGTTGAAGAGCGACAGCAGCAGGCTGCCGTCGGACTCGAAGACGAAGACCTTCCGGTGCGGCAGCGCCAGCGCCAATCCCAGGCCGACGGCGAGCGCGTTGCCCATCGACCCGAGGGTCAGATCGGCGTCGCGCTTGGAGAGGTGCCCCCATTCGACCCTCTGGCCGCTGAGGGAAGTCACCACCAGCTCGTCCTTCATCTGCGGCGCCAGCCATTCGAAACACTCGTATCGGATCATATGGTAAACTCCCCGGTGAAGAGCAGCGCCACCGGCCGTTTGATCGCGTTCATCATGCGCACCGCGTCGGCCACCTTGGTTTCCAGATTGTCGCCGTCGCGAAGAATCTGGTACTCGACGCCCATCGACTCGAGCTGCGCCGTCATCCGGAGGCCGTACTCGGCGTAGAGAAACGTGCTCCGCTTGTCCGCCATGCTGCCGACGTAGCCCACCAGCAGGAGCAGCGGAACGCCGTAGCGGATGCCCACCGTGACGAGGTTATACGAGGAGACCCAGATGCCCGGCCCTTCCATATAAGCGGCCGCCTGCTTGCCGCCGAGGCTCGCGCCCGCCGCGATGCCGACCGCCTCGGCCTCGCTCGCGACCGGCACGAGG
>DASWFA010000741.1:0-2959 GCA_036394475.1 Binatia bacterium | reverse complement strand
GAAAACTGCCGGGCGGGCGGGTTGAGCCGGGCCATGCCGAAATCCGCCTCTCCGGAGGTCAGGAGCGCGAGGATCTCCGTGTTGTCGCCGGTCAGAATCGTGAGGTTGACCTTCTTGTGGCTCTTGGCGAAATCGGCGAGCAGAGGCAGGTAGTACTGCTTGACGTCGTACACGCACGCGATGACGATGCTGCCGGCGATCTCGCCGGCCGTGTCTTTGACCATCGCCTCGGCGCGGCGCAGGCTCTCCATCGCGGGCAGCACGATCTCCAGCAGTATCTTGCCGCTGCCCGTGAGGATCAGCCCCTTTTTCGCGCGATCGAACAGGCGAACGCCGAGCTCCTGCTCCAGCTTTTTGATCTGTATGGAGACGGAGGAGGGGGTCAAGCGGAGCTGCTGGGCGGCTTCGGTGATCGATGCGGTCTTGGCGACGGCGAGGAAGCCGCGGAGCTGCTGGAGTTCCACCGGGGCAACTTATAGAAGAGCCGGCGCAAAGACAAGGCGAGCGACGGCCGGCGGAGGCGATGTTTTTTAGCCATGGTTTGCGAAATTGACAATCGCGCGCCGCGGTCTTAAAGCCGCGCCCCACTCGGATAGGAGCGACCCGTCATGGCCATCCTGCTGGAAAACGCCTCGATCGTCACCCTGGACGCCGCCCGGCCGGTTCTCGCAGGGCGGCAGATTCTCGTCCACGAGGGGGCGATCGCCGCGGTCGGCCGGCGGATCGACGCGCGCGCCGTCCGGATCACCAGGCGCATCGACTGCGCGCACAGGATCGTCATGCCGGGCCTGGTCAACGCCCACTCCCACCTGACGGAGATTCTCCAGAAGAGCTTTCGCGACAACGTGCGCATGGAAATCTGGCGCCAATACAGGGCCGGGACCGAGGAGCTGGCGAAGCTCGGGCCCGGGGAGATCGGCGCGGCGGCCGAGCTGGCCTGCGCCGAGATGCTCAAGAGCGGCGTCACCTCCGTGGTGGACCATTTCTCCACGCGGCCGGGCCTCAGCGTGGACAAGATGGAGGCGATTCTCGGCGCGTTCGAAAAAACCGGCATCCGCGGCATGCTCGCCCCGTCGCTCCGCGATCAGGACTTCATGCGCCTGGCGGCGCTTGCGCCGAAGCGGAGAAAGCTCGAGAAAAGCGCGCCGGAGCCCTGGAAGGACGAAGTGCTCGCGGTGCTCGCCCGCCTCGGCCGGCGCTCGTCCATCTCCGGCATCCTGCTGGGGCCTTCCTCGCCGATGAACTGCAGCGACAACCTGCTCCGCGACGTCGTCGAGGTCGCCGCCCGATTCGGCCTGGGGATCCACACGCATCTTCTGGAGACGCGGCTGCAGTCGTGGGCGGCGCGGAAGCTCCACAAAAAGTCTCTCTGCGCCCACCTGGAGGAGATCGGCTTTCTCTCGTCCCGGCTCTCGGCGGCGCACGGCATCTGGCTGGACGGGGCGGAGATGGATCTTCTGGCGGCGGCGGGGGCGAGCGTCGTGCATAACCCGGCCAGCAACTTGAAGCTCGGCAGCGGCATCGCCCGGGTCGCCGAGCTCAAGGCGCGCGGGGTGAACGTGGCCCTGGGCACGGACGGGGGAGACACGAGCGACACCTATTCGATCTTCGAGCAGATGCGGCTGGCGGCTTTTCTCTCGCGCGTCGGCGTCGAGGACCCGGCGCGCTGGATCACCGCGCTCGATGCGCTCCGGATGGGCACGGTCAACGGCGCCCAGGCCGTGCCGGCGTGGCGCGGGAAGATCGGCAGGGTCCGGCCCGGCTACCGCGCCGACCTGGTTCTGTTGAAGCCCGCGCTCAGGCTCCGTCCGCTGAGGGATATCGTCCACCAGCTGGTCTTTTGCGAGTCGGGCCAGTCGGTCGACGCGGTTTTGGTCGACGGCAGGCTGGTCGTGGAGGACGGCCGCCTCGTCGGCGTCGACGAGGAGCGTCTCATCCGCAGGGTGGAGCCGATCAGCAAAAAAATGCACCGCCTCTACCGCCGGGTGGAAAAAGAGTCGCGCCGCGCGCTCGGAACGGCGGAGCGCCTCTATAAAAAATCGTTCCGGGCCAAAGGGCCCGGCCGCGCCCTTTCCTAGATTAAACAATTTTTAAGCATAGCGTGAGTATTTTGAAATTGACAAAACGACGCCGCGTGTTAAGCTTCCCCCTTCACGGTACTGCGAAATAATTTTGGAACGGGAGAGACTTTATGAGCAATGGGCCGCTGGAGTTCGATTTAGTCATCACGAATGGAAAGCTGGTGATTCCGCCGGACACCGTGTCCGCGAGCATCGGCATCAAGGGCGAGAAGATCGCCGCGATCGGAGATTTGACCGGCATCCCGGCGAAGAAAACGATCGACGCCAAGGGGAACTACGTTCTCCCGGGCGTGGTCGATCCGGAGACGCACCTCGGCATCCACCGCGGCCTGGAGGACGATTTCATCTCCGAGACCAAGGCCGCCATCGCGGGCGGCGTCACGACCTGGGGCATGATGCTGACGAGCCCCACCATCAGCCGCGCCTACAAGCAGTTCAAGGACCCCGAGGACAGCGTGCCGTTCAGCCAGGTCATGTCGATCTACGAGGACCTGGGCGACAAGAACTCCATGGTCGATTACTTTCTCACGCCGCTCGTCTCGAACGACGCCCAGGTGGAAGAGATCCCGCTCTTGGCGGAGAAGTACGGCGCGACGTCGTTCAAGTATTACCTCCATCTCAAGCGCGGCCAGGACACGCTCGGGCAGTGGGAGCCGCAGCGCAAGATCGGCGTCTACGGCTTCGACGACGGCACCGTCTACATCGGCATGGAGCACGTCGGGCGCCTGGGTCCGCCGTGCATCTCCTGCATCCATCCGGAAAACTGGGAGCTGATCCGCATTTTCCAGGCCCGGCTGCAAAAACAGGGGCGCAAGGACAACGCGGCGTGGGACGAGCGCTGCCCGCACTTCGTCGAGGCCACGCACGTGCGCCAGTAC
>DASWFA010000740.1:0-2528 GCA_036394475.1 Binatia bacterium | reverse complement strand
TAGTGCGCGATGCTCTCCTGGAGGTTGCCGCTCGCCTGGTACAGAGCCCCGAGATTCAGTTGGATCTGCGGTATGTCGGGGTCGAGCCGGAGCGCGATCTTGACCTGCTCGATCGCCTCGTCGGTGCGTCCTAGTCTTCCGAGCACGATGCCGTAATTGAAGTAAAACTCGGGGATTTGCTGCCAGGTTTTATCCGGGAAGCGCGCCGACGCGTCGTCGAAGACGACGAGCGCCTCGGCGGTCTTGCCGCGGTTGATGTAGAGCGCGCCGAGCGAGACCCAGGCCGCCGGCACGTCGGCCTTCGAGTCGACCACCGTGTGGAACTGCTCCAGCGCCGCCTCGTCCTGTCCGAGACGGGTTAAAAGCACGCCGAGATTGTAGTGGGCCTCGGGAAAATCGGGGGCCAGCCGGACCGCGGCCGCCAGTTTTTCTTTGGCTTCGTCCAGCCGCTTCGAATCGAGCAGCGCCAGCCCCTCGTTCATCAGGCCGACCGCGCGATAAACCCGTTCCGGGACGGGCTTTCCGTTGACGTAGAATTCGCGGCTTTGCGCCGAAACCGAGCCGGCCGCCAGGAGAGAACCGATAAGGCACAGGATCGCCGGCCGGTTGATCCGTAAAAGAGCGAGTCTCCGCGCGCTCATCTTCCACATGGATCTGTAAACCTGAACCTCACGGACGGGAGCGGCCGCCCTTTCCCTGCGACTGTGAGCTCACCGGCCGCGCGGGTCGGCGCCGTACTCGGGATGGCGCGGGCCGAAGAGCAAGCCGTTGTCTTTGTCGAAGACCATATTGGTGTTGGCGAAGCGGGAGAGCTCGTGGGTCTGATCGACCATCGAAAAGACGATCTGACTCACCGCGGCGGCGACGAGCGCGCCGATGAGACCCTGCCCGCCGCCGCCCGAGTCGCGGACCGCCTGCGCCCGGCCCGTCCATAGCGTCGCGCCGGTTTCGACGTCGACCAGGCGGGCGCTGGCCCGCACCACCGTCTGGGAGGAGATGACGTAATATTTTTGTCCCCACTCTTCGATCGTGAAGTAGAGGACCGCGTCGGCCCCGAAGACCTCTTTGATTTTTTTAAGCGGGACGGCGCTCATCTCGTCGGGCGTCGGCAGGCCGTTCTCTTTCATGAAGGCGTCGATCACCGCGACCGGAAAGATGTAGTAGCCCGCCTCGGCCAGGGGGCGGGAGGCGGTGGAGAGAAAGATATAGCTCGCCTCCACCGCGGTCGATGCGTTTTGCGGCGGGAGCACCAGGATCGAGCGCGGCAGGCGGCTGCGATAGAGCCCGTAATCGACCTTGGCGGCGCAGGAAGACGCCAGGATCGCAGTGACGATGAGAAACAGCGCCGCGCCGCGTCGGATCATTGCTGGCTCGTCCGTTGGTCCAGCCGCTGCAGCACGCCGTCGACGAACGCGGCCGATTCGGGGAACAGCGTTTTTTCGATCTGGAGCTCCTGCCGCGCGCCGGCGACGTTGCCCTGCTGGTAATACAAGTACCCGAGGTGGGCGTGAACGCCGGGCGGCACCGGCTTGTCCCCGGCCTTGGCCTTTTCGATGTCTTCGGTGAGCTTGGCGACCTGCGTGCCGGGGTCCGCCTGGCCCGGCTTCATATACATCTCGTAGATCAGGTTCTCGTAGCGGCCCCAGGAGTATAAAGCCGGGCGCGCGCAGGCGCCGAGAGCCGAGAGCGCCGCGAGCGCGAGCCAGAGCCCGAGGATGCGCACGTCGATTACGCGCCCTTGGCCGGGTTCCATTGGCCGCGCTCGAGCCCGGCGACCAGGTTGTTGACCGCTTCGGTGATCGCGAGGTTCAGCACTTTGCCGTTCAGGGTCGCGTCGTAGCCGGCGGTCGATCCGAAGCCGACGATTTCCCGGTTGCTCAGCTCGTACTCGCCGGCGCCCTGGACGGCGTAGATGACTTCCGACGTGTGGACGTCGACGACGTTGAGGGCCACTTTGGCGTAGGCGACCTGCCGCTTGCCGTAGCCGAGAATGCCGAAAAATTGCGTGTCACCGGTCACCTTGCGGCCGAACTCCGTCACGTCGCCGGTGAGCGCCACCTGGGCGCCCTTCAAGTCCTGCTTGGCGCCGCGGATCTTGGCTTCCTCGGCGATTTCTTTCATGTTCTCCCTGTCGACGAGGACGAAGCGGCCGGTGTTCTGCAGGTGGGTCTTGAGAATCGTCTTGGCCTGATTGCCGAGAGAATCGCCTTCGGAAAAAATCCCCTGCATATAGGTGGACCGGTTTTGAAACTTGGCGACGACCAGCGTGAACCTGGGACCGTTGTACGGCGTGCCGGCGCTCGCGACCGTTTCCGGCGTGAGCGCGCGGTGCGACTCCACGGCGCAGCCGGCGACGAGGACGGCCGCCAACACCGCCCATACGGCGGGCGGGCGCCGAAACGAAAAACAGCGGTTCTGCATAGGACCTCCGTTCGACACAACAGGCGAAAGTTAGCCGAAGTATAGGGTTAAGTCAACTTCCGAATTACAGAGCTGGACCGGCTTCGCCCTCAATCGAAAACCATGCT
>DASWFA010000739.1:0-1972 GCA_036394475.1 Binatia bacterium | reverse complement strand
AATCTCGCCCAGGTCATGAGCGGCGGACACTCACTGGCTGAACGTTTTGGGCAGAGCGACTGGAGCCTCAGCGCCCTGCTCGTCCTGCTAGTCGTCGACATCTTCATCGTCGATCCCCTCATCCAGTTCCAGGAGTCGCCGGGCGTGTTGACGCCCGCCGGATTTTCGCTCTTTCTCCTCTCGGGCGTCGCCGCCGCCCTCCGGAGCCGCGCCGCCACGGCGATCGTCGGCATTTTCGCGGCGATCAGCTTCATCGTTCGGTGGGCCGGCCACATGCATCCGAACATGGCGCTGGCGCGCGCCGACGCGGCATCGTCGCTCGCGTTCTGCGTCCTGCTTGGGGCCGTCATCCTCGCACAGGCGTTCCGCCCGGGACCGATCAACCTGCACCGCATTCAGGGGGCGATCGCCGTCTACTTGCTGCTCGGGCTCGCGTGGGCCTTCGCGTACACGCTGGTCGCGCTGGGCGATCCCGCGGCGTTCAACTTCCCGGCCGCGGCCCTCAACCCGCAGCACCTCCATGCCCGGCTGCTCTACTTCAGCACGACGACGCTGACGACCCTCGGCTACGGCGACATCACGCCGGTCAATCCGATCGCCCGCTCCCTTGCGTCTCTTGAGGGCATCACCGGACAGCTCTTCCCCGTCCTCCTGCTCGCGCGGCTCGTGTCGATGGAGCTCAACCACCATGAGCAGCGCGAGCGCCGTCTTTAGGGCGCCGCGTCTCAGAGTGAAAGCTCGAACCGAAGCATGAAGACGAAGGCGTTCTTGATCCTCGGGTCCGTGTTTGGATGGATCACGTATTGAAGATCGGGCTGCAGCGCCAGGCGCGAGCCGAACTGCGCCAGATAGGTAAGCTCGAGGGCGACCTCGGATCTCCGCTGGCGCAGCCCCAGATTGCGCTCTACCTCCATGAACTGCGATCCGTTGTGCGCCGCCGCGACCGCGAACCCGAGCTCGTCCTGGGCGCGTCCGGGGACCAGCGCGGCGACGGTGAGCCCGGCCCCGGTGTAGTAGGCGAACCGGTTGACGCGCGGGTCGCCGATCCCGAGCTGCCCGAACAGATTCAGCTGCCGATCGGAATTTTGCGCGTCCTGGTACACCGTCCCGTCCGCCAGCAGATAAAAGCCTCCGCTGCCGCGGCGCCGGACCGGCCGGCCGTTCGGATGCGTCTCCGTCAAGTCGTCGAATTTCGCCGAGTAGTACCAGGCGCCGAGGGCGAGCTTCCCCGCGTACGTGCCGCAGCAATTTCTCCCGATGCGGAATCCGCGGGTGCGCGGCTGCTCCGGGCCGAGGGGGCGGTGCAAATAGGCCGCTTCCGTAACTATCAGCAGGCCGTCATCCCTGGCGAATATGGCTTGCGCGCCGTTCGGCCGCTCCACCGGCACTCCGTCCAGGACGGCCGTCCTGAGGACGACCTCCTCGATCGGCTTGATCGCGAGGCGGGCGCCGACGGAAGTGTTGGGAAAAATCGAAGGCCCCTCCCGGCCGCTCTGGGAAAATTCGGGGCCGATGCCGAACGAGCTGTTGAGAAACAGGCCGGCCGACTGGAGCCGGTAGAATTCGCTGTTGAGGTCGTAGCGTCCGGCGAGCGCGGAGAGCCTGTTGTCGAATAGATTTTGTTGAATCCATCCCTCCTCGATCTTCCATTTCGCCGGAGCTTCGATACTGCTCACCCCCTGCGCGTCGCCGACAAATCTTTTACTGGGACGCCCGCCGTGGATGCCCAGCCCGTAGAGAAACACCGTCGCGCCGGGCCAGCCGACGAGACGCTCCGCATCGAGGGTAAGCTGGAGGTTCAGATTGCCGAGATAAGCGGCGCCCCGGCGCAGCCCGCCGGCCGCATCGACGAAAATCTCCCCGTCGTACCGGACGCCTATTTGAATGCCGCGATCGTCGAGTTGTTTGTGCAGCTTGTCCCACTTCCGGATCGGCGAGTCGGACGGCGAGGCTTGAGTCTTTCCGCTCGCTT
>DASWFA010000738.1:0-1609 GCA_036394475.1 Binatia bacterium | reverse complement strand
CATCGGCATCGCGCGCGCTCTCGCCGTCGACCCCAAATTCATCGTCGCGGACGAGCCGGTCTCGTCGCTCGACGTCTCCATCCAGGCGCAGATCATCAACCTGCTGCAGGAGCTGCAGGAAAAACGGCACCTGACCTATTTTTTCATCTCGCACGACCTCCGGGTGGTCGAGCACTTGAGCCACCGCGTGGCGATCATGTATCTCGGCAAGATCGTCGAGATCGCCCCGAGCGAAACGATCTACCGGGACGCCAAGCACCCCTACACGCGGGCGCTGCTCTCGGCGGTGCCGCTGCCCGATCCCGAGCTGAAGAAAGAGCGGGTGGCGCTCGAAGGCGACGTGCCGAGCCCGGTCAATCCGCCCGCGGGCTGCAGCTTCCACCCGCGCTGTCCCTTTCGGGAAGACGTTTGCGACAAAGTCGAACCTGAGTTACAATTCGCCGACGGTCATGGAGTTTCTTGCCATGTCTTCGGCCCGCAAAAGCGCTCTTCCTGATCCCCGGGCGATCGCGCCCCGGCGGACGCTTGGCCGCCGGCTCGCGCCGGCCTTCGCTCTGGCGCTCCTCGCCGCGCCGGGCTGCGCCACAGTCCAAACGTCCCAAAATCCAATAGGCCCTCAAGCCGCCTCCGTATCGCAGGATTTAGCCGCAAGCTCTCGGCTGAATAGCCTCGGCCAAATGCCGCTCTCCTTCGTCGAGAACCGCGGCCAGGTCGACCGGCGGGTTTCCTATTATCTGCGCGGCAAGGACAAATCGCTCTATTTTGGCCCGGGCGGCATCACCTTCGTTTTGAACGTGGAAAAGCGGGAGCAGCCCCCGGCGCTGGCGCGCCTCGTCCCGTCTTCGGCGGCCCCGCGGGCGGAGCGGGAGAAAGACCGCTGGGCGCTCCGGCTCGATTTCATCGACGCCGCCGGGGTCGCGCCCGTGGGAGAAGAGCCGACGCCGGCGGTCTTCAGCTATTTCAAAGGCCCCAGGGAAGAGTGGAAAACCGGGCTCAAAAATTATTCCAAGCTGGTTTACGCCGACCTCTGGCCCGGCATCGACCTCGTCTACAGCGGCACCAGCGACCGGCTGAAGTACATGTTCGTGGTCAAGCCGGGGGCCGACCCGCGGCGCATCCGCCTCGCCTATCGCGGCGCCTCCGCGCTCGGCGTCAACGCCCGGCAGGAGCTCGAGATCGCGACGCCCGCCGGGACTTTTCACGACGACCGGCCCTTCGCCTATCAGGAGATCGCCGGCCGGCGCGTCGAAGTGCCGATGGCCTACGCGCTCGCGGCCGACGCGGCCGCGACCGGGCGCTACGGCTTTCGCGTCGGAGCGTACGACGCCGCAAAGCCGCTGGTGCTCGACCCGGCGATCGTCATCTACTCCGGCTTCATCGGCGGCCTCGGCGACGACCGGGCCAACGGCGTCGCGGTCGACAGCGCCGGCAACGCCTACATCACCGGCGAGACCAGCTCCGACCAGACGACTTTCCCCGACGGCAACGGCTTCGGGCCGATTCCCGGCGGCGACAAGATCCAGAACGGCGGCGTGGACGCTTTCGTGGCGAAGATCAAGCCGGACGGCAGCGGGTTGGTCTACGCCACTTTTATCGGCGGCTCGGGGAC
>DASWFA010000737.1:0-3047 GCA_036394475.1 Binatia bacterium | reverse complement strand
GTAGTACATCTCGCCGAGCGCCGGCACGTGCGACGACAGGATCAAAAGCGGGATGTGATGCACGATCGCGATGCGGGCGAGATAGCCCGCCGAGTTGCCGTAGCCGGAGGCCTCCATGATGACGCACGGCTTCTTGCCGCCGAGATAGGCGCCGCCGGCGATCGCCATCGCCTCGTCTTCCCGCGTGGCGACGACCCAGGCGATGTCCGGGTCCTCGCGGATCAGCTTGTGCACCTGCGTGTTGAAGGAGTCCGGCAGCGTGGCGACGAAGTCGATGCCCGCGGCCTTCAGCGCGCCGACGATCACGCGGGCGTTTTTCATGCTGTACTGCATCTCTACGCCGCGCTGTTTTTCTTCCGCCATGTCCCCTCCTGTCAATTCAGCCAAATCGATTTATTTGGGCGGCAGGCGCTTCAGCACCCTTTGCAGCGGCGCCATGTCCATCGTCTGCTCCGCCGAGATCGTCGCTTTTTTTCCGGTCAGCTCGGTCCAGGTGCGGAGCTCCGTCTCGATCACGTCGAGCGGAATGATCGGCGTGTCCTGGAAGAGCGGCGCGACCTGCTCGTAGGAAGCCGCCGCCAGCGGCCGGTCGATCTTGAAATGCTTGACGATCAAGTCCACGGCGGCCTCGCGATGGGTCTTGAGGCCCCGCAGGCTCTGCACGTAGCCGGTGAGGAATTTTTCCGTCGCTTCCGGCGCATCGGCGATTTTCTTGGCGGTCGTGGCGATGCCGCCCTGGTAGGCGGTCGTGTAGTCCGCCGCGCTGGCGAGCATTTTATAGCCGGCGAGCTTCGCTTTGATGTCCAGCGGCACCGAGAGCATCCCGGCGGTGATCTGTTTCGTATCGAGCGTCAGGTAGACGTTGTTCGTGGTCTGGAGCGAGATCAGCTTGACGTCGGACGCCGCGAGACCGTGCTTTTTGAGAATCACGAGCAGCAGATTGCTCGCCAGCGAGCGCAGCCGCGAGACGCCGACGAGCTTGCCTTTTAAATCCGCGTACGAGACGACCTCGGGCTGGGCGATCAGGGAAAACGCCGGCTTGATCTGCCCGCCCGCGATCTGGCGGATCGGCAGCCCCTCCGCCGCCGCCCAGACGGTCGGCAAAACGCCGATGGCATAGTCCATCTCGTTGTTGAGCATGGCGGGAATCGCGAGGTCGCCGCGGATCTGCTGGAGCTTGAGGTCTATCCCGGCCTGCTGGAACAGGCCGGTCTCGACGCCGAAAAGAATCGGCAGGATGGTGAACGTCAGAGCCGAATAGCCCATCCGCACGGGCGCGGGCTGCACCGCCGCCGCGCCGGCCACACCGGGAACAAGCAGGAATAGAGCGAGGACTAGGCCCGCCGTCCGCCGTAGCATAAATCAATCCCGTATTTTAAATCCATCAACGTAATCTTATGGCATAACCCGGCGGCCGAGGCAACATCCGCGGCGATTTTATCGAAAAATTCACCGGGTCGGCCGGTGAAGCGGATTTACATGGCTCGGGCGAAGACCCTTTTGACAAGCCGGCTCCGACCGTCGAAGCTGAAACTGAATTCCACGAAAGGATCCAGGAAAGGATCGACGATGCTACACATGGACCGCGAGGAAGCCCTCGTTCTCCGGCTGCTCAACCGGGCGCGGACGATCGCCCTGGTCGGCGCCAGCCCGCTGCCGTCGCGCCACAGCCACGCGGTGGCGGTTTATCTCCACCACGCCGGCTACGACGTAATCCCGGTGCGGCCGGACCTCAAGCCGGTCGACCGCCTCAAGTCCTACGCCCGGCTCGAGGACATCCCCGGCCCGATCGATATCGCGGTTATTTTTCGCTGGGCCGGGGCCGCGCCGCAGTTCATCCCGGCGGCGGCGGAAAAAGGCGCGGAAGCGGTGTGGCTGCCGCCCGGCGTCTGGAGCCGCGCGGCGGAAGAGCTGGCGCGCGCGCACGATATCCTGCTCATCAAGGACCGCTGCATCGAGGAAGACCACCGCCATCTCTCGAGGAGCGGCGGCCATCCCAAAAAAGCGGGCGTGCACGTGAGCCGCCGCCATCCCCTGTTCGAGGACAACCGAAAAAATCTCGAGGAAGCGGGCTACGTCGCGGCGGGTGGCGGGGGCCGCCATGGCGGCGGCGGGAAGCGCGCCGTGCTCGACGAGAAAAAAATGGTCCGCGGCAAGCCCTCGCCGCGAAAGGGGCCGCTCCGGCGGGCGCGGTGACCGGCCTGCCCTCTCCCATCAAAATAGCAAGGCGGACGTCTGACGATGAATTGGAGCGCGATCAGGACGCCGGCGGACGAGCCGACGACGACGTAGAAGCTGTTCCATTGGGCAAGCTCCGACATGGCGGCTTGCGTCATGGCGCGCATCAAGGCTCGACCATGACCTTGATCGCTTTCCGTTCGTTCATCGCCCGGTAGCCTTCGGGCACCTCGTCGAGAGGCACGACGCGATCGAATACCCGGCCGGGCTCGATCCTGCCTTCGAGGATGTCCGGCAGAAGCTCTTCGATGTACGCGCGGACCGGGGCGGGTCCGCCGCTCACGGTGATGTTGTTGTAGAACGCCGGCCGCGACGCCGGCATCGTCTCGTCCTGGGGAACGCCGACGCGGCCAACCGCGCCGCCCGGACGCGCGATGCCGATCGCCGCGAGCATCGATTCCGCGAGGCCGACGCATTCGAGGACCGAGTGGGCGCCAAAGCCGCCTGTGAGCTCGCGCACGCGCTCGACCGCCGCGTCGCCCCGCTCGCTCACGACGTCGGTCGCGCCGAACTCCCGCGCGAGCGCGATGCGGTCGGGATGGCGCCCCAGGATAATGATCTGCTCGGCGCCGAGGCGCCGCGCGGCGATCACGCCGCACAAGCCCACGGCGCCGTCGCCGACCACGGCCGCTGACTTACCGGGGCCGACTTCGGCGGCGACGGCCGCATGATGGCCCGTCCCCATCACGTCTGAAAGTGTGAGAAGAGACGGCAGCAGCCCGTCGTCTTCGCCGACCGCAAGGACGAAGAGCGTCCCGTCCGCCTGGGGGACGCGCAGCGCTTCGGCCTGCGCCCCGTCGGCCTGACCC
>DASWFA010000736.1:0-1773 GCA_036394475.1 Binatia bacterium | reverse complement strand
CATCGCGCACGACTTCAACAACATCCTGAACATCATCCAGGGATACTCCTCGCTCATCGCCGCAGAGGCCGGCGAGAACCAGGAGATCCCCGGGAACCTCAAAGTCATCAACGAGGCGATCAAGCGCGGCGCCGGCGTCGTGCAGCAGCTGCTCACGATGGCCCGAAAAACCGAGGCCCATCTCGAGCCGACCGACCTGAACGCGGTCGTCCAGGGACTGGCCGGCCTGCTCAAGGGGACCTTTCCGAAAAACATCGACGTGGGCCTGGACCTCGAGGCCGAGCTTCCGGCGCTCCTGGCCGACCCGAACCAGATCAACCAGGCGCTCTTGAACCTTTCCGTCAACGCGCGCGACGCCATGCCCGAAGGCGGGAGCCTGCGCCTTAAGACCCGCGCCGTCGATGGCGACGCCTTGCCGGATTGGGGCGAGCCGAAGGCCGGCCGGTACGTGTGCGTCGAAGTGATCGACGAGGGCATGGGAATCCAAGAAGAAATCCGCAGCCGCGTCTTCGAGCCTTTTTTTACCACGAAAGAATCGGAAAAAGGCACCGGCCTGGGTCTCGCGGTGGTTTACGGCATCGTCAAGAACCATCAAGGCCGCATCGAGCTCCAGAGCGGCCACCCGCGCGGCACGACGTTCCGCATCCTGCTGCCGGTGCGCTCGGCCGAGGAGCCGGGCGAAATCGAGGGTCCGGACCGGGCGGGCGCCGAAGGCCAGGGGTCGAACAGCCGCGGCGGCACCGCCCTGGTGGTCGAGGACGAGGAGGCGACACTCCACCTGCTCAGGAACTTGCTGGCGGAGCGCGGCTACCGCGTGCTTACCGCGGTGGACGGCGAGGAAGCCGCGGAGAGGTACCGCCATAACGGGGACATGATCGACGTCGTTCTCCTCGATCTGGATCTGCCCAAAATTTCCGGCGTCGAGGTGCTGCGGAAGATCCGGGCGAGGAATCCGAACGCCAGGGTCATGATCACGAGCGGGTATCTGGAGCCGGAGCTCAAGTCGGCGCTGGCGCGCGAAGGGGTCTGCCGGTTTATCCAGAAGCCCTACGTGCCCGATGAGATCGTCGCGGCGCTGAAAGATTCGGATGGCGCGGGACCCGAGCCGGACCGGCATCGGGAAGCCCGCGGGGGATAGCGTCCGGTCAGTCCGGCAGGTCGCCCAGGGCCTGGCGGATGCTCTTGACGATGGTCTCGGGCACGTACGGCTTGGGAATAAAGTCCCGCACCCCGCCCTTCACCATGTCGGATTTCACTTTCGGGTCGAGATAACCGCTGGTAAGAATCATTTTAACCTGCGGGTTGCGCTCTTTAAGGGCCAGATAGACGGTCCAGCCGCCGAGCTTCGGCAGGGCCATGTCGCACAGGACGAGATCCACTTCGCTCTGATGGCGGCTATAAACGTCGATCGCCTCGATCCCGTCCTTTGCCGTCAGGACCCGAAACCCCGCGTCCTCGAGAATCTTCTTGAGCAGATTCAACATCGGGACTTCGTCTTCCACGACCAGAATCATTTGTGCTCCGGTGTTCATAGGTAATTTCGCTTAGGTTTTCATAGTAGAGGGCCGACGTCAAGAGGGGCGGCAAAGAACTTTATCGCCCCGCGCGGCGGGGGCCCCCAACGGCCTCGCGGGCGAATCGCGGGCCCGCTCGCCTCCTCGTCAGCGAAACGCGGTCTTGTCGAGCGGCAGGCCGCGCACCGCGCGCAGCATGCCGGGGATCTCCATCAGGCCGGCCGCCGCCGCCAGGGCGAAAGCGGCGGGAAGCTCGTGC
>DASWFA010000735.1:0-3780 GCA_036394475.1 Binatia bacterium | reverse complement strand
GCCCAGGCCCGGCCCCGCCGCGATGTAGCCGAGCCCCGACGCGCCGACCCGGAGCACGTCCTTGGCGAACACCGGCAACAGAATGATGTAGGAGCGGCCGAAGATGCTGACGCACGCCGAGCCGATGAGCAGCGTCAGGATCAACTTTTGCCCCCGGATGTATCGGAGGCCGTCCACGAGGCTGTCGGCCATGCGCATGCGCTCGGGGTCCGCCGGCTGGGGCGGGATGTGCATGCGGAACAGCGCGTAGATGATCGCGAAGTAGCTCACGGCGTTGATGTAGAAGCAGCCGTCGATGCCGACTCGATTGACCAGCAGGCCGACGAGACTCGGTCCGAGCAGCCCGGCGCCCTGCCAGGTGATGGAATTGAGCGCCAGCGCGTTCACCAGGTCCTCGCGGCCGACCAGGCGCGGGATCAGCGACTGCCGCACCGGCTGCTCGAACGCCCATACCGTCGAAGTGGCCGCGCCCAGCACGAAGAGGTGCCACACCCGGATGGCGTCGAACGTGACCAGCAGCGCCAGCGCGAAAGCGCTGACGAGCGAGAGCGCCTGGATCCAGATCATCACGAGCCGGCGGTCCCAGCGGTCGGCGACGAGCCCGCCGAGGAGGAAAAAGCTGAGCAGCAGCACCGTGCGGAGCAGGCTGAACAGTCCGAGATAGAACGGCGATTCCGTCATCTCGAAGACCAGCCAGCCCTGGGCGACGACCTGCATCCAGGTGCCGACGTTCGAGATGAAGTAACTCGACCAGAACCAGAAAAAATCCGGGTAGCGCAGCGCGCGAAAAATCACGCCTCCTCGCATCGACGATTTCCTTCCTGTGAATGGGATAGCCCGGAACGTCCGCGGCGCGCGGCGGCCCCGCCTCAGCCCCCGCCCGCGAGCCTCTTCCCGCGGAGGAACTCCGCCGCCACGTCCCGGGCCGCGCGGCGCTCGCCGTCCACCGCGAAGTTCATGCGCCGCATCTCGTCGACCGAGATCGCGCCCGCGAGCGCCCGGAGCGCGGCGCGGACTTCGGGGTGGCGCTCGAGCAGCTGGCGCCGCGCGACCGGCACGGCGTCGTACGGCGGGAAATAATGCCGGTCGTCTGCCAGCTGAGCCAGCTTCAGGCGCGCGATCAGGCCGTCGGTGGAGTTTCCCGCGATGAGATCCACCTGGCGGTCGGCCAGCGCGCGGTAGGTGAGCGAGAGGTCCATCTCGCGCACCTCGCGGAACTTGAGGCCGTAGGCGCGGGTGAAGCCCTCGTAGCCGTCCGGCCGCGACATGAAATCCTGGCCGAAGCCGGCGCGCCACCGGGGCGCGTAGCGCGCGGCGGCGCCGATCGTTTGGAGCCCGAGCTTCCCGGCGTCGTCGCCGCGGACGAGGATGGCAAAGGTATTGTTGAAGCCGAGCGGCTCGGTCCATTCGAGGCCGAAGCGCGCCGCGTACTCTTCCTTGACGCGGCGGTAGACTTCCCCGGCGTCGGAGATCGGCGGCAGCTTGAGGATCGCGGTGAGCGCGGTGCCGGTGTATTCCACGTAGGCGTCGATCTCTCCGTCGAGCAGCGCCTCGTGCGCCAGGTTGCCGCCGAGATCGAAGCGGCGCTGGACTTCGAGGCCCGTTTTGGCCTCGATCGTCTGCGCCAGGATCTCGCCGAGGATGATCTGCTCGGTAAAGTCTTTCGATCCGATCGCGACGCGATTCGCCGCCGCGCCGGGCCCCATCGAAGCCGCGGCCCAGACGGCGAGGACACCGGCGGCGGCCACGGCCGCCGCCGTCGGCAAGACGCGCCGGCCTTTCAACCGGGCGGCCGCGCCCCGGCTGAACCAGCGCTCCACCCCGCCGAGGAGAAAATCCGCCCCGAGCGCCAGCGCCGCCGCGGGCACCGCGCCGGCCAGGATCAGCGTGTTGTCGTTCATCCGGAGGCCGCGGAAGATGTAGCGCCCGAGCCCGCCCGCGTCGATCGCCGCCGCGATCGTCGCCGTCCCCACCGCGATGACCGTGGCGACGCGCACGCCCGCGATGATGACGCCGAGCGCGAGCGGGATCTCGACCTGGAACAAGAGCTGCCGGCCGGTCATGCCGATGCCCTTGCCCGCCTCGCGGATCGCCGGATCGACGCCGTTGATGCCGGTGAAGGTGTTGCGAATGATGGGCAGCAGCGAATAGAGCGCCAGCGCGGCGACCGCGGTGCGCGCGCCGATGCCGCCGACGACGCGGACGTGAAAGAGATAGACGTTGAGCGGGATGAGAAAGCCGAACAGGGCCAGGGTCGGCACGGTCTGCATAATGTTGGCGAAGCCCAGGACCGGCTTGCCGAGCGCCGGCCGGCGCGTGAGCGCGATGCCGAGCGGCACGCCGATCAGAATCGCGATGCCGGTGGAGACCGCGACGAGGAAGAGATGCTCCAGGGACAACTGGGCGACTTCGGCCCGGTGCGCCAGCAGGAATCGCCAGAGGTTCATAGCGCGGCGTTCGCTGCGCCGGGCGCCTGCAGGCAGGAGACGAACGCCCGGACCTCCGGCTCGCGCGACGCGAGAAAATCGGCCGGGCGGCCGAGCAGGACGATCTTTCCGTCCTTCATCAAGCCGATGCGCGAGGCGAGCAGGAACGCCTCGCCGACGTCGTGCGTGACGAAGACCATGGTTTTCCCCAGCCGCCGCTGGAGCGAGCGGAACTCCTGCTGGATCTCCCGGCGCGTGATCGGATCGAGCGCGCCGAACGGCTCGTCGCAGAGCAGGATCGGCGGATCGGCGGCCAGCGCCCGGGCGACGCCGACGCGCTGGCGCTGCCCGCCGGACAGCTCGCGCGGGTAGCGCCCGGCGAAGCGCTCGTGGTCGAGGCCGACGAGGGCGAGCAGCTCGCGCACGCGCGCGTCGATCTTGTCTTTGTCCCACCCTTCCAGGCGCGGCACGACGGCGACGTTTTCCTCGATGGTGAAGTGCGGGAAGAGCCCGACCTCCTGGATGACGTAGCCGATGCGCCGGCGGAGCCGGATCGGGTCCCATTCGGCGGTGGCCCGCCCCTCGACGAGCACCCGCCCGCTCGTCGGATCGAGCAAACGGTTGATGAGCTTCAGCGTCGTCGTCTTGCCGCAGCCGCTCCGCCCGAGCAGCACCAGGGTCTCGCCCGGGTCGACGCTCAGGCTGAGATCGGCGAGCAGCGTCTTGCCGTCCGGCAGGCGAAAGCCGACGTTCTGAAACTCGATCGCTGAAGGATTGGAAGTCGTCATGGATTGCCGCAGTGATTCTTCGCGGAGTAAAGGATCTCTCCCCTGCCGGTTCCGTCTGGACAACCGGGCCGTTTCCCCTTTATATTCGTAGGAGCCATGGAAAATCAAAACGGCCCGGGGGTCCTCTCGCCCGGGCATAAAAATATCTGGCTCGGCGAGGAGCCGTCCATCTGGACGTCGAACCATCGCGGCGCCGAGCGGAGCGAAGCCCTTTCGATCCTCGGCACTCTGTTGGACCAGCCCCGCTGGCTCGCGCCGCGCCATCTTTACGACGACAAAGGCTCCGCCCTGTTCGATCGGATCTGCGAGCTCCCCGAATATTATCCTACCCGGACCGAAAGCGCCATTCTGAAAGAGCGCGCCGGCGCAATCGTCCGCGCCGCGCGCGCGGATCTGATCGTCGAGCTCGGCGCCGGCACCTCGCAGAAAACGCTGCACCTCCTGCACGAGCAGGAGAAACAGCGGCCGGGCGGCGCCTTCGCCCCCATCGACGTGAGCCTCGCGAGCCTCAAGATCGCCCGCGACGCCGTCGAGAAAAAATTCCCGCGCCTGCTCTTTCACGGCCT
>DASWFA010000734.1:0-1713 GCA_036394475.1 Binatia bacterium | reverse complement strand
CGCACGGCGCGGCCCGGCCGAGCTGCGCGAGATCCCCGGCGGAAAAATACGCCGGATCGGCTGATCCGTCGACAACAAGCATGCCGACAACAAGCATGCCGACAACAAGCATGCCGACAACAAGCGTTTCGACAACAAGCGTTTCGACAACAAGCATGCGACGGCAAGCAGGAAAGGCGGTGCGAGGTGACAACGCGGGTGGACAAAACAACTCCTATCTCCACAGCCCGGGAAAAAGCGCGCGCGGCGGCCGCGCCGTCAAGCGCCATTAAAATAAAGAAAGCGGGAATGCATCATGGCTCTAACATATGAGGCTTCCAAGCGCGCGTCCTCCGAGGCTCCCGATTCGAAGCTGGTCA
This sequence comes from Binatia bacterium, assembly GCA_036394475.1. Classification (GTDB taxonomy): domain Bacteria; phylum Desulfobacterota; class Binatia; order UBA9968; family UBA9968; genus JAJPJQ01. The sequence continues at coordinate 1,354 of DASWFA010000734.1, read as the reverse complement.
AGATGACGATTTACCTGACGCCCGAGGCGCAGGAGCGCCTGGAGCACTTGCAGTTCAAGTTATTGGACGGCGCGGGCAATAAGCCGTCGGGCTCCGAGATCGTGGAGTGCCTGCTCCGGACCGCGGTTAAAAAGGAAAAGCTTCCTCTTTATCCGGCCAAGAGAAGCTAGGGTGAACATGGCGAAGCGAGCCTCGAAAACCGCCCGGCGCCGGAGCGACGCGCCCAAAAAATCCGGCTCGCGGCCGATCTGGAAGGGCAGCCTGAGCTTCGGCCTGGTGAACATTCCCGTGGCCCTGTATCCGGCGGAGACGTCCAACGATTTGAGCTTCAAGATGCTCGACCGGCGCGATTTTCAGCCGGTCCGCTACCGGCGCGTCAACGAGAAGACGGGCAAGGACGTCCCCTGGGAGGAGATCGTCAAAGGGTACGAATACCAGAAGGGCGAATACGTGCCGCTCACCGACGCGGATTTCGAGCGCGCCAACGCCGAAGCGACGCAGACGATCGAGATCACCGACTTCGTCGATCGGGCGGAGATCGATCCGGTGTACTACGACAAGCCCTATTACCTGGAGCCGCAAAAAAACGCGGCCAAGAGCTATGCCCTGCTGCGCGAGGTCCTCGAGCGGACCGGCACCGTCGGCATCGCCAGGGTGGTCATCCGGTCGCGCCAGCATCTGGCGGCGATCATCCCGCGCGGCCCCTTGCTGGTGCTCCATCTTCTCCGCTTCGCGCACGAGCTGCGCGACGGGAGCGCGCTCAACGTCCCGCAGGAGGTCCGCCTGGGCGATCAGGAGCTCAAGATGGCGGAGCGCCTGCTCGAGACGATGACGGGCAAATGGCGGCCGGAAAAATACCGCGACGATTACCGCGAAGACCTGCTCGGCCTGGTCGAGAGAAAAATCCAAGAGGGAAAGACCCGGGTGATCGAGGAGAAGCGGGCGCCGGAGCCCCGGCGCCCGGGCAAGGTCATCGACATCATGGACCTCTTGAAGCGGAGCGTGGAGGAGAAGGCCGGGCGCAGAGAAGAAGCGCCGCGCCGCCGCAAAGCCGGCTGAATCGAAAAAAAAGAACCAAAGAGCAAAGGAGCTCCCATGAAAAAATTGACCGCAATGCTCGCAGGCACCGGGTTGGGCTGCCTGGCGATGTATACGTTCGATCCCGAGACGGGCCGGCGGCGCAGGTCCGAGGCGCGGGATAAATTCAACCGGATGCAGCGCCGGGCCGGCGCGGCGGCCGCCGCCGCGGGAGATCTCAAAGAGCGGACCCTCGGCACGCTGGCGGGCGCGCGCACGCTCTTTTCGGGCGCCGTGTCTGACGACGTGCTGACGGACCGGGTGCGCGCGGAGATGG
>DASWFA010000733.1:0-8201 GCA_036394475.1 Binatia bacterium | reverse complement strand
AACTCGGCGGTCGAAGCCACGGTCGACCGCATCGGTCCGGAGCAGCACGAATTGGCCGGCAGGGCCAAAGACCTGGGCTCCGCCGGCGTCTTTGTCGCGATCGCGCTGGCGGTCGTCGTCTGGCTTCTGATCTTGCTTGATTAAAAAGCGGGCGGAAGGGAGGCGCGGCGGTGGCGCAGACGTTCCCGTCGATTGAAAGAGGGATAGGGTAGATATAAAAGACGGCGGCGGCGCGCCGGGGATTCCTACGACCGGCCCCACCGGTAGAGCCGGGAGCGCTCGACGGCGAAGTCGATGAAGCGCACCGCGCGCGGGCAGTGCGTTTCCGCCGTCCTGCGGAGGATAGGCACTTCGGCTTCGGCGCAGGTCACGACGAACTCGTCGGGCGCTTCGACCCCGCCGAGCAATTCCACAGCGTTCTCCAGCGCGGCCCGGACGCCGGACTTGCGCGGCACGTGGTTGAGCAAGTGGGCGCGCCATTCGGGCTGGAGATGAATCTCGAGATCCATAAAACACTCTCCCCAAAGATGACTTTAAAACTTCAATAGCGAAAAGAACTCCAGGCCGCAATCGGGCAAAACCCCGAAAAGAGCGGTGGAGAATACCTGAAGGATATTAAGGCCGGCGTGGGCTACAGCCCGTAGAGCCGGCGCGGGTTGTCGTGCAGGATCATCTCCGTCAGCGGCGCGGGGATGTCCTCGCGCGCGCGCATCGTGGCGGCGAGCTGCCGCTCCGCGGACGGGTCGTTATGGCCGTAGTCCGAGCCGATGAGGAGATGGCCGTCGCCCGTGTGGCGCGCGAGATAGGCCACGTCCTCGTCCGCCTCGCAGGCGACAAACAGGCGGTAATCCTCGAAAAGATCGGCGCTGGACGCATAATACTTCCACTTCTCACGGATCAACCGCCGCAGGATGTGGACGAGAAAGGGGACCCACCCGGCGGACGCTTCGATGAAGCCGATCCGCAGGCGCGGAAAAATCTCCGGGATCTTGTTCGCGACCAGATCGCGAAAGGCGACCAGGGGTAAAACCCGGCTGGCGAGAAAGCTGTGGTTGCGCTCGACGTCGACGAGATCGAGCAGCCCGGCGTTGCCGATTCCCGTATGGATGCAGACCGGCAGGTCGAGGTCCATCGCCGCCTGGTAAACCGGAAAGAAGCAGGGGTTGTCCAGCGTCTTGTCGCCCTCCAGGCCGCGGAAGAAGACCCCCACCGCGCCGTGCTCCTTGCCCCAGCGGACCTCCTTCACGGACTCTTCGATCGAGCGCAGCGGCGGCACGACGACCCAGCGGAGCCGGCCGCTGCTCTGGGCGCAGGCGCTCGCCAAAAAGCGGTTATAGGCGCGGCAGATAGCGGTTTCGAGCGCCGCATCGTCCGTCAGATAGACGAGGAACAGCGTCGGGTAGATCACCTGCGCCTCGACCCCGAGCTTGTCCATGTCCCTCAGCCGCGCCGGCACATCGGTCAGCTCGCGGCAGGCGAGGTGGATGTCGCCGCGGGTGGCTTCGAGCTTCGTCGCCGAGGGAGTGATCAGGCGGTAGCTGCCTTTTCCCGCCGGCCGGGGCACGATGTTGCCGTCGATCAGCCAGAAGGCGTTTCTCGGCCCGTAGAGCGTGTCGTCGGGCACCGTGACGACGACCGGTCTTCTCGGATACATCTCGCGGTCGAACAGCTCCCACATGTGGGTGGATTCTGAAACGTGCGTGTCGGCGTCGATAATCCCGGCCATGGCAGCCTCCTGGAGGATGATTTCATCAAGTTGAATCCTAAAGACTGTATACCCCAATGTCGAGAGCGGTTGTCAAGGAGGGCGCGTTCTCGTATCGTGATTTCCGATGTCTTCGGAGCGGAAGAAGAGCCGGCCCCGGCTGATCGGGGTCATCTCCGACACTCACGGCCTCGTCCGGCCGGAGGCGCTGGCCGCGCTCCGGGGCATGGAGCTGATCGTCCACGCCGGCGACATCGGCTCTCCGGAAGTCGTCGCCGCGCTCGAATCGGTCGCCGCCGTCGCCGCGATCCGGGGCAACAACGACCATGGCGTCTGGGCGCGGAGATTCCCCGAGACCGCGATCGTCCGGATCGACGCCGTCGGGATCTACCTTATCCATAACCTCGACGAGCTGGACCTCGATCCCGCCGCCGCGGGCTATCGCGTCGTCGTCAGCGGCCACTCGCACAAGCCCTCGGCGGTGGAGCGGGGCGGCGTGCTCTTTCTCAATCCCGGCAGCGCCGGCCCGCGCCGGTTCAAGCTGCCGGTCGCCGTCGCCCGGCTCAGGCTGGAGGGCCCGTCGGTCGAGGCCGAGATCGTCCCGCTGGAAATCCCGCCGGCGCAAAGAAATTCTTGACTTCACCGCAAATAGCACATATAAAAATTACAGCCTTTTAAACCGATCCTGCGAGATCGGCAAAGGTTTTATGACAACCGAAAACGCAATCGTTCAGCGCTAGACCTCCGCGGTAATACCCGGAGGTCTTTTTTATTGCTTTTATTGCCTATGGACGCCGGGAAGCGGGTTCTGCTCGAAAAAGAAGAGGTCGGCCGGACGATCAGCCGGATGGCGCACGAGATCGTGGAGAGAAGCGGCGCCGCCGCCGGCATCGCGCTGATCGGGATTCGCTCGCGCGGCGCCCATCTGGCCAAGCGGCTGGGGCGGAAGATCGAAGCCCTGACGGGCAGCGCCCCCGCGGCGGGCGCGATGGACATCACGCCCTACCGGGACGACGTCGAGCGCCGCGACGATCACGCGCCGCGGCTGGACGTGCCGGTGGCGGTGGACGACCGGACGGTGGTCCTGGTGGACGACGTGATCAACACCGGCCGGACGATCCGCGCGGCGCTGGAGATGCTCGGCCGCCTGGGCCAGCCGAAAAAGATCCTGGTCGCGACGCTGGTCGACCGCGGCGACCGCGAGCTGCCGATCCGCGCCGACATCGTGGGAAAAAACGTTCAGGTCGGAGAGTCCGAGCGGGTCAACGTGCTGCTCGAGGAGTCGGACGGCGCCGACCTCGTGATCGTGACGCAGGCGCAAAAGAGATAAAATGCCTCCAACCGCCAAACGCGACCTGATTTCGATCGAGGATCTTACCGATCGCGAGATCGAGGAGATCTTCGAGCTGGCCGACGGCATGCTGCCGGAGAAGCGCGGCGCGTCCGAGGCGCACGCGCTCGCCGGGAAGATCATGGCGACGCTGTTTTACGAGGCGAGCACGCGGACGCGCCTGTCGTTCGAGTCGTCGATGCAGCGCCTGGGCGGCTCGGTGATCAGCTGCCCGGACATGAAAAGCTCTTCGGCGGCCAAGGGGGAGACCATCGCCGACACCGCGCGGGTGGTCTCGAGCTACGCCGACGTGCTGGTCGTGCGCCACTACTGGGACGGCGCGGCGCAGGCGATGGCGGAGTATGCCGGCGTGCCGGTGATCAACGCCGGCGACGGCAGCCACGAGCACCCGACGCAGACGCTCTGCGATCTCTACACGCTCAAAAAAGAAAAAGGCGACTTGAAGGGGCTCACGGTGGTGATCTGCGGCGATTTGAAGCACGGCCGGACGATTCATTCGCTGGTCTACGCCCTGGCGCGCTTCGGCGTCAACGTGGTCACGCTGGCAGCGGGCGGCATGGAGCTGCCCCAATACGTGATCGAAAAGCTCGAGCGCGAGCACCACTACAATCTCACGCCGGTCGCCTCGGACGACCTCCGGGCGGCGGTGTCGGAGACCGACGCGATTTATCTCACCCCGAGCCAGCCGCACCAGCTCGCGCTCTTTACTCAGGTGGACCATGACATCCAGGGGCGCATCGAGAACATGGCCCGGGGGCTCAAGTTCGACGCCTTTTACGTCACGCGGAAGCAGAAAGAGCGGATGAAAAAAGACGACGGCGGGCAATACCCGAGCCTGGGCGAGAGCTTTCTCAAGGAGCGGCGCTTCAAGGACACCGTCGTGATGCATCCGCTGCCGCGCGTCGACGAGCTGTCGCCGGCGATCGACAACGACCGCCGCGGCATCTACTTCAAGCAGGCGGCCTACGGCGTGCCGGTCCGGATGGCGCTGCTCCGGTTCCTGCTGGCCTCCGGCGGCGTCGCCAAGGCCCCGGCCACGCGGAAAAAGCAGTCGCTTTACCGGAGCCCGGAGCCGCTCGCGCCCCAATGCGCCAACGCCAACTGCGTCACGCGGACCGAAAGCCTCTCCGCGCGCCCGTCGTTCGAGCCGCTTTTCGCCGCGCCCGGCGGCGCGCTCGTGCTCCGCTGCTTCTATTGCAACCACGAGCTCAAGATCGAATACGTCGGCCACACCGTCTCGCGGCGCTACTGCCCGTGCGACATTTCGCTCGGCGACACCGTCGCCGACTGGTTCCGGCGCGGCGAGCTGGCGATTTTCGATTCCATCAAGCAGGCCGAGGAGCTCGGCTACGAGCCCTACAAGGGCGGCCCGCAGCGGAGCCTCATGGCCCAGGAGGATATCCGGGAGGCGGTCCGGCAGATGGGCGAGCAGATCATCAAGGACAGCGAGGACTCCGGGCGCCTGGTGCTCCTCGGCATCAAGACCAACGGGGCCGTGCTGGCGCGGCGCATCGCCGCGGAGATCGAAAAAAATCATCGGCGCAAAATCGAGACCGGCGAGATCGAGATCTTCGGCAACGAAGAGGGGATTCACCGGACCGGGATCGAGAACGCCGAGGCCGAGCCGCTCAGCCTGAAAGACCGCCCGGTGGTGATCGTCGACGACGTCATCTATACCGGCAAGACGGTGAAGAGCGCGCTCAGCATCATCTTCAAGGCCGGGCGGCCGCGCTCGGTCCGGCTCGCCGTGCTGATCGACCGCGGCCACCGCGAAGTTCCGGTCAAGCCGAATTATGTCGGCAAGCATATCCCCAGCTCGGAAAAAGAGCGGGTGCGGGTAAGGCTTCGCGAAGTCGAGCCGGACGAGAAGGACAGGGTCGTGATCTATTCGATCATCAACTCGGAAAACAGCCGTCCCCAGCCGGCAGCGGGCTCGCAGGCATGAAAAAAGCCATTCTCGCATTGGCCGACGGGAAGGTTTACACGGGGCGCTCCTTCGGCGCGGAGGGGGAGGCGGTCGGCGAAATCGTCTTCAACACGAGCATGACCGGCTACCAGGAGATTTTGACCGATCCGTCCTACGAGGGCCAGATGGTCGCCATGACCTACCCGGAGATCGGCAACGTCGGCGTCAACCCGGAGGATGTCGAATCGCGGAAGCCCTACGTCAAGGGCTTCATCGTCAAAGAGTACTGCCACGCGCCGAGCAACTGGCGCTCCACGCAGCCGCTCGGCGACTACATGCGCGCGCACGGCATCGTCGGCATCGAGGGGGTCGACAGCCGCTCGCTCGTGCGCCACTTGCGGGACCACGGCGCCAAGGAGGCGGTCATCTCCACGCTGAGCGACGATCCCGATGAATTGATCGCCAAAGCGAAAGCCTCGCCGGGCCTGGTCGGCCGCGACCTGGTCAAAGAGGTGAGCTCGGCCGAGGCGTACGACTGGGCCGAGGGCGGCTGGGAGCTCGGCGCCGGCTACCGGAAAAGAAAAGAAACGCCGGGCGGAAAGAAAGGGCGGAAGCCGAAAACCCCGAGCCTCGACCGCCCCGGCTTTTTCGTCGTCGCCTACGATTACGGCATCAAGAGAAACATTCTCCGCGGCCTCGTCGAATCTGGCTGTAGCGTGAAAGTGGTCCCGGCGGCGACCCCGGCCGCAGACGTCCTGGCGCTCGACCCGGACGGCATCTTTCTCTCCAACGGCCCCGGCGATCCCGACGCGGTGCCGTACGCGCGGGAGAACGTCGGCAAGCTCATCGGCAAAAAGCCGATCTTCGGCATCTGCCTGGGCCATCAGATTCTCGGCCTCGCGCTCGGCGGGAAAACCTACAAGCTCAAGTTCGGCCATCACGGCGGCAACCAGCCGGTGATGGACCTCACGACGCAGAAGGTCGAGATCACGGCGCAGAACCACGGCTTCGCCGTCGACGCCGAGTCGCTCAAGGGCGCCGCCGTGGTGACGCATCTCAATCTCAACGACAACACCGTCGAGGGGCTGGCGCACACCGAGCTGCCGGTCTTTTCGGTCCAGTACCACCCGGAGTCCTCGCCCGGACCGCACGACGCGAGCTACCTGTTCAAGAGATTCGTCGAGATGATGGCAAAGCACGGCAAGTAAAAATCCGGGGCCAAAACGGTGGGATTCAAGCCGACGACTAGAGGCTGAGAAATGGCTAAATCGGAAAGGGCGTTGAAAAAAGATCTTAAGGAGGCGAACGCGGAGGTTTTTTACAAAGCCTTCCGGTCGATGGATTCCGGCTCCAGGCGGCGGCTTGCGCTTCGCATCCTCAAGGACGAAGGCCGTGCTTGAAGATCTGTACGATCATTTTTTGATTTCAAGAAGCAGAGCGGGGAAAGGGCCGCAGCATTCCATGGGAGGAGTACCTTGAAAAAAGGAACCGCCGGAACACCTGATGGCGTATCGTTTGTATCTCAGGCCGTCGGCGGAGAAAGACCTCCAGTGGCTTCCCGAAAATGTTGCGCATCGCGTGGAAGGCTCTATCGATATTAGGCAACGAGCCCAGACCCAGAGGCTCCAAAGAAACTCTCGGGCTATGAAAACGAGTGGAGAGTAAGAGTCGGCGATTATCGAATTTTGTACGTTGTCGATGACGCGAAAAAAAAGGTTCGGATTGCCCGCATCGCGCATCGAAGGGGAGTTTACCGCTAACCCATGCCCAAACGCACCGACATCCAATCGATCCTGCTCATCGGCTCCGGCCCGATCGTGATCGGCCAGGCCTGCGAGTTCGACTACTCCGGCACGCAGGCGTGCAAGGCTCTGAAGGAAGAGGGCTACCGCGTCATCCTGATCAACTCCAATCCGGCGACGATCATGACCGACCCCGGCTTCGCCGACCGCACCTACATCGAGCCGATCACGACGGAGATCGTCGAGAAGATCATCGAGAAGGAGCGGCCGGACGCGCTGCTCCCGACCATCGGCGGGCAGACCGCGCTCAACATCGCGATCGATCTGGCGGAGAAGGGGATCCTGGAGCGGAACGGCGTCGAGATGATCGGCGCCAATCTCAAGGCGATCAAAATGGCCGAGGACCGCGACCTCTTTAAAGAGGCGATGGCGCGCGCCGGCCTCGACCTGCCGCGGAGCGGCTACGCCCGGAGCCTGGGCGACGCCAACCGCATCCAGAAGCGGCTGAGCTTCCCGCTCATCATCCGGCCTTCAAGGACGCTCGGCGGCAGCGGCGGCAACATCGCCTACGGCCCGGAGGATTTCAAAGAGGTCGTCCAGCGCGGCCTGGATATATCTCCCGTGCACGAGATCCTGATCGAAGAATCGGTCATCGGCTGGAAGGAGTTCGAGCTCGAGGTCATGCGCGACCACCGGGACAACGTCGTGATCGTCTGCTCGATCGAGAACTTCGATCCCATGGGGGTGCACACCGGCGACTCGATCACGGTCGCGCCGGCGCAGACGCTGACCGACAAGGAGTACCAGATCATGCGCGACGCGGCGCTGCGCGTGATCCGGGAGATCGGCGTCGACACCGGCGGCTCGAACATCCAGTTCGGCGTCAACCCGGCCGACGGGCGCATGGTGGTGATCGAGATGAACCCGCGCGTGTCGCGGAGCTCGGCGCTGGCCAGCAAGGCGACCGGCTTTCCGATCGCCAAGATCGCCGCCAAGCTCGCCGTCGGCTACACGCTCGACGAGATCCCGAACGACATCACGCGCGAGACGCCGGCCTCGTTCGAGCCGACGATCGACTACGTCGTGGTCAAGATCCCGCGCTTTACCTTCGAGAAGTTCCCGCAGGCCAAGGACATCTTGACGCCGCAGATGAAGTCGGTGGGGGAGGTCATGGCGATCGGCCGCACCTTCAAGGAGTCCCTGCAGAAGGCGATGCGCTCGCTGGAGACCGGCTCCTATGGATTCGAAGAAAAAAGCGCGGCGGGGGAAGGCGATAGGGAAGAAAAGCTCAAATTCGTCGGCGAAAAGCTCCGGGTGCCGAACGCCGAGCGCTTGTGGCACGTGGGCGACGCCTTCCGGCTCGGCATGCCGCTCGAAGAGATTCACGATTTGAGCAAAATCGACCCGTGGTTTTTGGGCCATATCCAGCAGATCATCGCGGCCGAGCGGGAGATCCAAAACACCGCGCCCGCGGCGCTCACGCCGGAATTTCTCCTG
>DASWFA010000732.1:0-6243 GCA_036394475.1 Binatia bacterium | reverse complement strand
GTACAATACGACCATGAGCCTGGAGCGAATCACCATCAAGCCTGACGTCTGCGGGGGCGAACCGACGATCCGCGGCATGCGCATTACGGTAAGTCAGATCCTGGAAATGCTCGCAGGCGGCATGACGGCCGAACAGATTCTTCAAGACTATCCTTACCTGGAAAAGCCTGACATTAATGCGTGCCTCGAATATGCGGCACGGCAGGCGGCTCACCGTGAAGTCCCGTTGAATAAGTGAAATTTCTGGTCGATGCGAATCCGCCGCCGAGCCTCTGCGGATGGCTGAGATCTCGCGGGCATGAAGCCGCTCCCATAACTGGGTATCGGTCGGTTGCAGAAGGTTCTCATCCGGATCGAAATTGGTTTCGATAACGCAGCAGCGGATCGAGGTTTTCCCTTAACCCTGATTCCTGTAATCGCCGCATGTGCTAAGCCCCATTTTCTCGCCTTGATTTGCGCCCGAAAAGCGCCCAGAATTCCTTCATGCCCCTGGCGCAGAGCGTCCAAGAAACGATCCGGAAATATGCCATGCTTTCGCCCGGCGACGGAGTGCTCGCCGCGGTTTCCGGCGGGCCGGATTCCATCGCGCTGCTCCATATCCTGGATCGATTAAAAGGCGAATTCGATTTGCGGCTCGAAGTGGCGCACGTCGATCATGGAATCCGCGGCCGCGAGTCGAAGGAGGACGCGCGCTTCGTCGCGGCGACGGCCGACCGTCTGGCGCTGCCGTTTCATTTGAAAGCTCTCGACCTGCCGAAGCTCAAGGCCGAGCGCGGGAAAGGCAACCTCGAAGCGCTCGCCCGCGAAGAGCGCTACCGTTTTTTCACCGCGACCGCCGCCCGGCGCGGCCTCGAAAAGATCGCCACCGGACACACGCGGGACGACCAGGCGGAGACGGTCCTCATGCGCCTGCTGCGCGGCAGCGGGCGCAAGGGGCTCGGCGCGATGGCGCCGGTGTCGCGGCGCGGAGATGAAATCCGGCTCATCCGCCCGCTGATCGAGACTTCCAGGGAGGACGTGGAAAAATATCTCGCGGCCGGGAAATTGAAGTTTCGGCTGGACCGGACCAATCTCGATCCGGCGCTCGTCCGCAACTGGGTCCGCCTCGACCTGATGCCGCGCTTAAAAAAACGGCTCGACCGGGGCCTCGACCTGAGGCTCGCCCGCATGGCCGAGGCGCTCCGCGACGAGGAGGAGTTCCTCGACGGTCTCGCGCGGGGCCTGCTGCCGCAAATCGCCCGGGGCGGCAGCCTCCTCCGCGGCCCGCTCCTCGAACAGCCGAGGGCGATGCAGCGGCGGCTCGTCCGCCTCTGGCTGAAAGACGCTCTCGGCAGCCTGCGGGGCGTCGACCTCGACCACGTCGAGGCCGTTTTGGGCCTGATTTTCGACGGCCCGCCCCAGGGCCGCGTCGCGATTCCCGGCGGGCTGGAGGCGGCCCGCCTGTACGACGTTCTCAGCCTGGAGAAAAACGGCCGGGCGCGGGGCGCGCCGCGCTACAGCTACCCGCTGCCGCTCGGCGGCGCGGTCGTGATCCCCGAAGCCGGGATGCGGCTCTCGAGCGAGCGCGGCGCGCCGTCCGGGACGCGGCCGGCGCACGACTTCGAGGCCCTGTTCGACGCCGGCGCGCTCCCCGAAACGCTCGTCGCGCGGAACTTCCGCCCCGGCGACCGCTTCCAGCCGCTGGGGATGCAGGGGCGGCGGAAGCTCAAAGACCTGTTCATCGAGAAGAAGGTGCCCCGCGGCGCCCGCGCGGCGCTGCCGCTGCTCGTGGCGGGGGAGAATATCCTCTGGATTCCGGGCTGCGGGCGGAGCCGCATCGGCAAAATCGGCCCGCAAACCCGGGAGGTTCTGAAGGTCACGCTGTCGCCTCTCGGCGCTCCAGCGCCGGGCGAGGAATCTCCTGAAGGCTAAATACCTTCGCTCATTGAACTGGCCCACCCCGTGTGTTAACCTTTTTAGGGTTCACCCTCAAGGAGGTTTAGTTTGAATCAGATGTCGAAGAATCTAGCCCTCTGGCTCGTCCTGGTGCTGATTTTTCTTTTCCTGTTTAACATTTTCAGCAAGCAGCACGGACGCGAGCCCGAGGTCATCTTCAGCGATTTTATCGCCGCCGTGGACCGGGGAGAGATTCAGGAAGTCACCATCCAGGGGCACAGCATCCAGGGGAAATACCGCAACGGCGAGCGCTTCCGGACGTTCGCGCCCAACGACCCCGATCTGGTCAAGATGCTGCGCGACAAGAAGGTAAAGATCGCCGCCAAGCCGGAGGACGAGTCGCCGTGGTACATGGTGCTGCTCGTCAATTGGTTCCCGATGCTCTTATTGATCGGCGTGTGGATCTTCTTCATGCGCCAGATGCAGGTCGGCGGCGGCAAGGCGATGTCGTTCGGCAAGAGCCGCGCCAAGCTGCTCACGGAAAACCAGCACCGCGTGACCTTCGCCGACGTGGCCGGCGTCGAAGAGGCGAAAGAAGACCTGCAGGAGATCATCGCCTTTCTGAAAGACCCGAAGAAGTTCACCAAGCTCGGCGGCCGGATTCCCAAGGGCTGCATACTCGTCGGCCCTCCCGGCACCGGCAAGACGCTGCTCGCGCGCGCCATCGCGGGCGAGGCCGGCGTTCCGTTCTTCAGCATCAGCGGCTCGGATTTCGTCGAGATGTTCGTCGGCGTCGGCGCCTCGCGCGTGCGCGACCTTTTCGTCCAGGGCAAAAAGAACGCGCCCTGCATCATCTTCATCGACGAGATCGACGCGGTCGGGCGCCATCGCGGCGCCGGGCTCGGCGGCGGCCACGACGAGCGCGAGCAGACGCTGAACCAGCTCCTCGTCGAGATGGACGGCTTCGAGGCGAACGAGGGCGTCATCCTCATCGCCGCGACCAACCGCCCCGACGTGCTCGACCCGGCGCTGCTCCGCCCGGGGCGGTTCGACCGGCGGGTGGTCGTGCCGCGGCCCGACATCAAGGGCCGGGAAGGCATCCTCGCCGTGCACACGCGCAAGGTCCCGCTCGACACCGACGTGGACATCAGCGTGCTCGCCCGCGGCACCCCCGGCTTCGCCGGCGCCGACCTGGAGAACCTGGTGAACGAGGCGGCGCTCCTGGCCGCGCGCAACAATAAAGACAAGGTCAACATGCACGACTTCGAGCTGGCCAAGGACAAGGTCATGATGGGCTCGGAGCGCCGCAGCATGATCATCAGCGAGGAAGAGAAGCGCAACACCGCCTTTCACGAGGCGGGCCACACGCTGGTCGCCAAGCTGATTCCCGGCACGGACCCGGTCCATAAAGTGACCATCATCCCGCGCGGCATGGCGCTGGGGCTCACCCAGCAGCTCCCGATCGACGAGAAATACACCTATCCCAGGGACTACCTGCTCAACCGCCTGACGATTCTTTTCGGCGGGCGCGTCGCCGAGGAGCTGGTCTTGAACCACATGACCACGGGCGCGGGCGACGATATCGAGCGCGCCACCGAGCTGGCCCGGCGCATGGTTTGCGAATGGGGCATGAGCGAGAAGCTCGGGCCCATGACCTTCGGCAAAAAAGAGGAGCAGATCTTTCTCGGGCGGGACTTCACCCAGCAGCAGGACTATTCCGAGAGCACGGCGGTCGAGATCGACGCCGAAGTCCGGCGCATCATCCAGGCGAGCTACCTGCGGGCCAAGGACCTGCTGCACACCAATCTCCACCTGCTGCACAAGATCGCCGAGAAGCTGCTCGAAAAAGAAACGTTGGACGGCATGGAGATCGACGCGCTGGTGCAGGAGTTCGGCGGCAACGGCGGGAGCCCGCATTCCCCTTCGCCGGTCGCTCCGGCTCATGCCTAGCCGGGTCGGCGCCTCGAAGTCCATCCTTTAAGCAGCCGCCAGGGAAAGTTTGTCTTAATCCTAGTTTCGGGTTTCAGGTTTCAACCCTTCGACTCGGCTCAGGGTTGATCCTGAGTTGATCGAAGGATCAAGTTTCAGGGTTAAACTGGAGACTTGAAACCATAAACTTGAAGCTTCCATGCGCCGACACGCAGACATGTTGGAAAAAAACGCGTCGAGCAGCCGCACCGGTTTTATCCTTGCGACGCGCCACGGCCGGATCGATATGCTCCGGCGCACCGCCATCATGGGCGTCGTCAACGTTACGCCCGATTCCTTCTCCGACGGCGGCAGGTTTTTCGATCCGTCCCGCGCCGCCGCGCACGGGGAGAAAATGGCGCTCGACGGCGCCGACCTGATCGACGTCGGCGGCGAGTCCACCCGGCCGGGGGCCGAGGCGGTCTCCGCCGAGGAAGAGATCCTCCGCGTGCTGCCGGTCATCCGGCGGCTGCGCGACAAAATCGCGATCCCCATCTCCATCGACACGACCAAGAGCCGGGTGGCGCGCGCGGCGCTCGACGCCGGGGCGGACATCATCAACGACGTGAGCGCGCTCGGCGCCGACCCGGCGATGGCCGCCCTGGCGGCCGGGGAGAAAACGCCGGTCGTGCTCATGCACATGCAGGGCACGCCGCGGACCATGCAGCAGAGCCCTTTTTATAGGAACGTCGTCGAAGAGGTCCGGGACTTTCTCGGCCGCCGGGTGGAGGCGGCCCTGGATGCCGGCGTCGGGGCCGGCAATATCGTCGTCGATCCCGGCATCGGCTTCGGCAAGAACCTCGACCACAACCTGGCGCTCCTCAATGGCATCGGCCGGATCGCCGCGCTCGGCCGGCCGGTCCTGGTCGGCGCGTCGCGCAAGACTTTCCTCGGCAAGCTCCTGGACGCCGCTCCCGAAGACCGGCTGGAGGGGAGCCTCGCGGCGTCGGTCGCCGCGGCGCTCGCGGGCGCGCACATGATCCGGGTCCACGACGTCAAGGAGGCCGTGCGCGCGCTCCGCGTCGCCGACGCGCTCCGCTTCGGCGCGCCCGGGGGCGAGGGAAGCCGGCATGCTTGAGATCTTCACCCAGCTCCGCTGGCAGGACGTCCTGGACATCCTGATCATCGCCTTTATCGTCTACCGCCTGATCGGCATGATGCGCGGCACGCGCGCGATGCAGATGATCATCGGCCTGGTGGTGATCCTGCTGGTCTACGTCGGCTCGCAGGTCCTCGGCCTCTTCACCCTCAACTGGATCCTGGACAACTTCCTGGGCTCGATCATCCTGGTCGTCATCGTGATTTTTCAGAGCGACATCCGCCGCGCGCTGACGCAGGTCGGCACGACGCCGCTGTTCGCCGGGGCCGACCGGATCGAGCGCGGCCAGGCGCTGGAGGAGATCACCAAGGCCGCCGTGTCGATGGCGGGCAAGAGGATCGGCGCGCTCATCGTGCTCGAGCGGGAAGTAGGACTCAGCGATTACATCGCCGGCGGCACGGAGCTCGACGCGCGCGTGACCGGCGAGCTCGTCGAGAGCGTCTTTTTGCCCCGCTCGCCGATCCACGACGGCGCGCTCGTGATCCGCAACGGGCGGATGGCGGCGGCGCGCTGTTTTCTGCCGCTCAGCGAAGATTCGAACCTCAGCAAGGACCTGGGCACGCGCCACCGGGCGGCGGTCGGCCTCACCGAAGGCACGGACGCGGCGGTGGTCGTGGTCTCGGAAGAGCAGGGCAGGATCTCCCTCGTGGTCGGCGGCAGGGTGAACCAGAACCTCGACGGTCCCGAGCTGCGCGACGCGCTCCAGCGGCTCCTCGGCACATGAACCGGATCTGGAAAAAAATCTTCTCCTGGGCGAGCAGCGACACCGGGCTCAAGCTCTTTTCCCTGCTGTTCGCCGTCGGCCTCTGGCTCTTCGTCAACGCGGGGCAGAAGCCGACGGAGAAATCCCTTACCGTCCCCGTCGAGGTCCGCAACCTGCCGTCCGATCTCATCGCGGTCAACGCCGGGCCGGGCCAGGTCGAGGTGCGGGTCGCCGGCCCTCCGGCCCTGCTTTCCACGCTCGACCCGGACTACCTCAAGGTCGTGCTGGACCTGGACGGCGCGCAAGCCGGGACCTCCACGTTCAGGCTCTCCGCGGCTTTTTTCAACCCGCCGCGCGGCGTCAGGATCGCGCGGATCAGCCCGGCGGTGATCAATCTCAAGCTGGAGACCAAAGGCGAGCGGTCCCTGCCGGTGACCGTGCGGCTTGGCACCAAGCCGCCCCCCGGGTATAAAATCGTCCGCACGGAGTCGGTCCCGGAAACCGTCAGAGTCCGCGGCCCGGCGAACGCGGTCAACCGGATGACTTCCGTCGAGACCGTGCCGGTCGAGGTGGAAACGGCCAAGGGGCAGTTCACGCG
>DASWFA010000731.1:0-5643 GCA_036394475.1 Binatia bacterium | reverse complement strand
TTATTGTCGACGTCGAATCCCCTGGTGCCGAAAGGGTTGGCGCCCCGCGCGCCCAAAAACTCGGGCGCGAAGGCCGCGGCGTCGATGCCGGCGGCGGGCAGGCTCTGCTCCAGCCGGTTCATCGCCTGCCGGGTGATTTCTTCGTGCCCGCTGGTGCGCCCGGCGACAAAGCCGGCCGCTTTGGTGTTGACCGAAACGGTGAAGGACCACGCCGAGGCGGCAAAGAACGCGACGAGCGCGGCGACCGGGAGCAGCTTGAGCTTCATTCCATCTACTTTCCTTCCGCGCCCGGTTTGCATTCCTGCCGCCGGTGGCCCGCCCGCTAGGTTCACTTCGCCAGCGGGTCGGGGCGGAGCTGGAAGTGGACGGCGAGCGGCTTGGAGCCCTTGCCGTTCTCCATCAGCCACGGCGCGCGGTCGCCGCTCGAGCTCCACAAGCCGCGGCCCTTCCAGCCCGCTTTCGGATCGTCGATGCGCCCGTCGAAGCCCTTGGCGTAAAATCCCATCGGGTAGGGGACGCGGAGCACGATCATCTTGCCGTCTTTCATTGCGATCAGGCCGTTGTTCAGGTTGCCGGTGGACATCGGCACGTCCTCGCCGAGGCCGAAGGTATTGTGCTGATCGACCCAGCTATAATAGCTCGCTTCGGCGCTGTTCTGCCCGATGCCCTGGAATCCGGGGCCGGGGTACTGATGAAACGACCAGCCTTCCGGGCAGTGATCGCCGGTCGCCTTCGGACCGTTCAGGGGTCCCTTGCATTTTCTCCGGTCGAAGCTGGCGAGATGCCCGCTCGCGAGCGACGCCCAGACGACGCCCTGCTTGTCGATGTCGGCGCCGCGGATGCCGAAGCCGGGCAGCGGAATGTTGTAAATCTCGGCGAGGGCGGTCTCCGATGGATTCGGTCCCGGCGCGATGCGCACGATGGCGCCCGGATAGGTCCTGACCGAGCCCCAGACAGAGCCGTCGGCCGGGCTCGGCATGACGGCGTAAAAGCCGGCGGAAATCCGCTTGTCCTTGGCCGGATCGACCGGCTGGTTGGGCTCGACATAGGCGTCGCGCCTGCCGTTGCCGTTGGTGTCGAGGACCATCGGCGTCCAACCCTGCGCTTGCGCCGCGTCGCCGGTCTCGTCGAAAATCTTCATGTCGAGCCAGCCGAGGACCTGGCCGCCGCCGCTGGTCCACAGTCTGTCGTCGGCATCGAACTGTAGATGGTGCGTGCCGAAGCAGGTGTCGACGAACGTGTACTTCATCGACTTGGGGTCGAGCATCCCGAGGTGGCGGCTCGCGCGCTCCACCGGAAACGTTTTGGCCGAGGGATGGTCCGAGCCTTTCTTGCAGAAGGCGGGATTGTTCGGGCCGCGGATCGCCGCCGCGAACCACACGCGCCCCCTGCGGTCGAACATGCCGTTGTGATTGTTCGCCTTGCTCGTCCAGACCCGCTCGTCGCCCCAGTAAGGCGACGGCTGCATGGGCGGCTCTTCCGTGGCGATGGGCGTATCCGCGTCGCGCACCGGGGTGGGGAAGTTCTTGACGGCGTTTGTTTTCGGATCGAGGATCGGAATGACGTCGACGGAGAGCTCGGTGGAGCCGTACACCGGCCCGTAGGCATTGACGGTCGGGAAGCGCCGATCGGAGGCGATCAGGTCGTGCAGGTAATGCTTGTCGTCGAGCCAGTCCCAGGTGGTGACGACGATGTTGCGCTCGACGCCTTCGGGCCGCGGGGGCTTGCTTTGAGGCAGCTCGCCTTTGGCGATGCGGTCCGTCCAGTCGGCCAGATAACGGAAAACGCTGCCGCCGAGCTCCTTGACGGCGGTCGCGAACATGGGCACGCCGCCCTGGCCCGACTGGATACGGCGGAACCAGGCCTCCTCGGAATTGGCGAACTTGCCCAGCGGGTGCGGCACGTTTTGGGGAAACGTGCGCATGGCGAGGACTCCCTGCGAGTGGCAGTTGGCGCAGCCGTTCGACTTCATCAGGTTGAGATATTCGTTCTGGGTCAGCTTCTCGGGGAGTTTTCCCTTGCCGCCGAACTCGCCCTGCTCCGGAATCTTCATCATCGAATACCAGTAGATCGCCGGATAATAGTGCGCGGCGGCGGCCGCGCTCGGCGCGGCGACCGCCTTCAAATCGACGATCTTCCCCGGCTCGGCTTTGATCTTGGGCGAATCGACGAGCCCGTAGCCGCGCACCCAGAGATTATAATTGGCCTTCGGCAGGTCGGGGACGACGTAGCGCCCGCGGTCGTCGGTGACGACGATCCGGGCGAAGCGGGTGGGCAGATCGGTCGTCTCCGCGATCACCCAGACGCCGGCCTCGGGGCCGTTCGGCCCGGTGACGACGCCGCCGATGTCGTCGTTGTCGATGGCGACCGCGGCGCCCGCGGTCTTATCGCCTTCGCCGCCGGTGCGCGCGGCGCACGCGGCGATTATCGCGGCGCCGGCGAGCGCCGCCGCGGTCCAATACCATTTATGATTTTTCGTCATACCGGCTCCTTTCGGGCGACTAAAAGTTATCCGACAAGAGCGGGGCGTGTCAATGTGATAAAAACGGGGACGCGGGGGCCCTTTCCTGACCGACGTCGCCGGCCTAAGTTGACACCCCGCAGGGCTTTTACTAGCATCCAACTAGGGAGAGCGGCGCGGCGCGCCGGGAAGGGAAGTTTTGCCATGCTGAGCCAGGAAGAGAACGATATCCTCGCGCGCGTCGGTCCCGGAACCCCGGCGGGGAATTTGCTCCGGCGCTACTGGCATGTCGTCGCGGCGGCGGCGGAGCTCACGAGCGAGAATCCCAAAAAACGGGTGCGGGTCCTGGGCGAGGACCTGGTGCTCTATCGAAATCGGCGCGGCGAGTACGGCCTCGTCGGCGAGCACTGCTCGCACCGCGGCGTGTCGCTTTTCCACGGCTTTGTCGAGGACGACGGCATCCGGTGCGCCTATCACGGCTGGAAGTACGACGCGTGCGGCAGCTGCCTGGACCAGCCGTTCGAGAGCCCGGAGGTCCGCTACAAGGACGAAATCAGGCACCCCGCCTATCCCGTCGTGAAATCCGCCGGCCTCCTGTTCGCCTACCTCGGGCCGCCGGAGAAAAGGCCGCTGCTGCCGCGCTGGGACATCCTCGCGCGCGCCGACGGCGTCAAGAAAATCGAGATCTGCCAGGTCCTCGGCTGCAACTGGCTCCAGGCGATGGAGAACTCGGTCGATCCCGTGCACACCTACTACCTCCATTCCCACACGCTGAAGCTCAAGGGCAATCCCGACCACGTCCCGTTCCACTACCAGCGCCTGAGCAAGATCGATTTCGAGCTGGTCGTCCATCCCGGCTGGGCCGGCATTCAGAAACAGCGGATCTTCGCCGGCGCGGGGGCGCGGGTCGAGGCGCCGCACCCGCTCATCTTCCCCAACATCCTCTTCGTCCCGGTCCGGACCGGCTACGCGATGCATTTTCGCACCCCGATCGACGACTCGCATACGCAGATCTATCAGTACCGGTTCCGCCCGACCGAGGACGGCAGCGTCGTGGACCAGCCCGACGACCCGCCGGCGGAGTTCGTCCCGACCAAGGACGCAGCCGGCGAGTTCCACATGGAGAATTTCACCAGCCAGGACCACATGGCGTGGGAGACCCAGGGGCCGATGGCCGACCGCGCCCGGGAGCACCTCGGCGAATCGGACCGGGGCATCCTCATGTTCAGAAAGCTCCTCAGGGACCAGATCCGCGCGGTCGAAGGCGGCGCGGAGCCCATCGGCGTCAACCGCGACCCGCAAAAAGACGAAATCATCCGCCTCGTGCCGGAAGGATACACGGCGTTCGAGGCGGCCCTGGAGATGTAAAGAGGCCTCCGTCAACCGAAAGGACCATGGGTTTATGAAAAGCTCTCTCGGCCTGATATTTCGACTCGCGGCGCTCCTGATCGCTCTGCCCGGCGTCCTGCCGGCGCAGGACGCGAAGCTCATCGAGGCCGCCAAAGCCGAAGGCGGCAAGGCCGTCGTCTACGGCTCGCTGGAAAACGAGACCATGGACTTGATCGCGGCGGCGTTCAAGAAGAAAACCGGGCTGGAGGTCGATTTCTGGCGCTCCTCGAGCACCAAGGTGATGGACCGGGCGACCAACGAGTTCCGGGCGGGCAAAGCGCTTTTCGACAACCTGCTGACGAACGACGCGCCCATGCAGCTGCTCCAGAAGAACGGCCTCTTCGCCAAATACGATTCGCCGTCGGCGAAAGCGTTTCCCCGGGACGTCGTCGACAAGAATCTGGGCCCGCGCTATCGGAACGTCCTGGTCGGGATCGTCTACCATACGGGCGTGATGAAGCCGGCCGACGCGCCGAAGTCGCTCGAGGACCTGCTCAAGCCGCAGTACCGGGGCAAGCTGGTGATGCCCGACGCGAGCCAGCACACGACCACGGCGCAATGGCTCGTGAGCCTGCAGAAGGTCATGGGGAAGGAGAAGGGGGAAAAGTTCGTGCGCGACCTGGCCGCGACCAAGCCGCTCTTGGTCGAGTCGCTCACTCCCGCGGGCGAGCGGATCACGACCGGGGAGACCCCCGTGGGGATCAGCTTCATCAAGAACGTCGTCTTCTACGGCCAGAAGGGCGTGCCGCTCGACTACGTGCGGCTGCCGAGCTTCATGGGCGACGGCCACTACATCGGGATGAGCGCCAAGGCGCCGCATCCGAACGCCGGCAAGGCGTTCATCGATTTCTTCCTGAGCGAGGAGTCGCTCAAGATCATGGCGAACATCGGCGAGTTCGTGAACCGCAAGGGCATCTACCCGCCGCTCGCCGACGCGGACAAGATCAAGGTCGTCGAGATGGTGCCGATGGACGAGAAGGCCTTCGCCGAGAAGATGCAGGAATACCGGAAGATCTTTTTACAGTGAGCGGCGGCAGTGAGTCACCGCGAATACTTCATCAACGCCGCCGTCTGGGCGATCGTCGCCATCCTGCTCGCCTGGGGCGTGTCCGAGGGAGCCCTCTCGCGGCTCGACGCGGCGCTCGCCGCGGCCGTCGTCGCGTGGCCTTTCGCGCTGTTCTACTGCCGCCGCGTCTCGGGACCGGTCGGATTGCTGGTGAAGCTGTATGCAGGAGTTCCGCCCGCGGTCCTGGCGGCGAAGTACTTCAGGCTTTTCTGACGGCCACGCTCGCCGGAGCAAATAAAAGGAGACACGATGGCGATACGATTGATCGTGACGAGCACCGCGGCGGCGGGGAAGGGCAACGAGCTGGCCGAGGCGTACCAGGCGCGCTGCGCCGAGGTGGCGCGGGAGCCGGGCTGTTTGCAGTTCGAGGTCTTTCGGAGCGTGGTCGATCCCGACAAATTCGCGCTGCTGGAGCGCTGGACGGACCAGGCGGCGCTGGACGCGCACGCCCAGGTCCAGAGCCGGCGCCCGCCGCTCCGGCCGGAGCTGCGCACGGGCGGGACCGAGCGCGAAGACTACGCGTATAATCGGACGCGGTGAGCGTTCGCGCGCTAAATCCCTTCACGCGAGGAGCGTGTCCGCCTGCTCCCGAATCGCGGACTCGATTTTATCCTTGTACAGAGCCGCCAGGAAGGGGAGATCGCCGGAGATTTCCACCGCCGATGGATGGACCGTCAGCGTGCCCGACACCGGCATTCCCATCGCGGAAAAGCTGAACCGGCCGACG
>DASWFA010000730.1:0-2156 GCA_036394475.1 Binatia bacterium | reverse complement strand
TGATCGGCCTGTACGATTCCCCCGGCGCCCGCATCCAGGAAGGGCTCACCGTCACCGCCGCGATCGGAAAAATCTTTTTCGAAAACAGCGTCGCCTCGGGCGTGATCCCGCAGATCTCGGCGATCATGGGGCCGTGCATCGGCGTCGCCTCCTATTCGCCGGCGCTCACCGACTTTATCGTCATGGTCCAGGGATCGAGCCAGATGTTCATCACCGGCCCGGCGGTCATCAAGGAAGTCCTCGGCGAAGAAGTCTCCATGGAGGAGCTGGGCGGGGCGAAGATCCACTCGGAGGTTTCGGGGGTCGCCGATCTCGTGGCGAAGAGCGACGAGGAGTGCCTGGCGACCATCCGCAGGCTGGCGGGCTTTCTGCCGGGAAATTTCGCCGGCGCGCCGCCGCGCAAGCCGCCGACGGACGATCCGGAGCGCGGCGCCGGCAAGATCGAGACCATCGTCCCCGAGGACATGCGGCGGGCGTACAACGTTACGCAGGTGATCAAGGCGCTCGTCGACGGCGGCGATTTCCTCGAGTTGAAGGGCAAATTCGCCCGCAACCTGGTGATCGGCCTGGGCCGGCTCGACGGCTACCCGGTCGGCTTTGTCGCCAACCAGCCGATGTTTTTGGCCGGCAGCCTCGACGTGGACGCCTCGGACAAGGGCTCGCGCTTTATCCGTTTTTGCGACGCGTTCAGCATTCCGGTGGTCACGCTGATGGACGTGCCGGGTTTTTTCCCCGGCAGGCAGCAGGAAGAGAAGGGCATCATCCGCCACGGGGCGAAGCTCCTCTACGCCTACGCCGAGGCGACGGTGCCCAAGATCACGGTCGTGCTGCGCAAGGGCTACGGCGGGGCGAAGCAGGCGATGTGCACGCGCGAGATGGGGGCCGACCAGGTGCTCGTCTGGCCGGGCGTGGAGCTGGCGGTGATGGGCGGCGGCGGCGCGGTGAACGTGCTCTATAAAAAAGAGATCGAGCAGTCGGAGAATCCGGCGGAGACGCGCCGGGAAAAGCTCGCGGAATACGCCGAGCGCTTCAGCGGCCCGTTCGAAGCCCTGGAAAAACAGTTCGCCCAGGCCGTCGTGCAGCCGTCCGAAACCCGGCGGCGCTTGATCCAATCGCTGGAAGTCCTGCGCGATAAAAAAGACGAGCGGCCGAAAAAGAAGCACGGCGTGATGCCGGTGTGAAGCCGGCGAGCGCGAGTCCGCGAAAAATTTGCCAAACGATCCGGCGAGGGCCAACGCGATCTGTCCCCAAGATTTGTCCGCGTGTCGGAGGCTTGTCGGTTTTTTATCATCGGATGTTCGTTGTTCCTCTTTTTAGGCTCTGAACCGCCGCCAGATTTGCACATCGCGAGAGCCTTCCCCCAACGAATTATTTGCTTTATCGACTCGGTGTGAGCTATGTTCGCTGCGAATGCCAACAACGACCTCCAGGGTCCCGGCTGAAGCACCTCTCGGCGTTCGACTCCTGATTCTTTGCGTCCTTCTCCTATTCATCGCGGTAGATTCCATCTCTGCGCAAGACGGCGCCGAGCGGACAACGACCGCGCCCGATCTCAAACAACTCAGCCTCGAACAGCTCATGAATCTCGAGGTCACTTCGGTCGCGAAAAAAGAGCAACGCGTCGCGGCCACCGCGGCGGCTGTCTTTGTCATCACGCAAGAAGATATTCGCCGCTCCGGCGTGACGAGCATCCCGGAGGCGTTGCGTTTAGTGCCTGGAGTGGAGGTCAGCCGGGTCGATGGGAACAGTTGGGCGGTCGGCATCCGTGTTTTTGGCAGCGGTTTATCCCGTTCGGTACTCGTGCTTATCGACGGACGCAGCGTCTACACGCCGCTTTTTGCAGGGGTCTATTGGGAAGCCCAGGACACGTTGCTGGAAGACATCGAGCGCATCGAGGTCATCCGCGGACCCGGGGGCACGATCTGGGGCGCCAATGCCGTCAATGGCGTCATCAATATTATCACCAAAAACGCCGCCGACACTCAGGGATTGCTCGTGACCTCGGGCGGCGGTTCGGAAGAAAAAGTTTTTGGCGGCGCTCGCTACGGCGGCAAGCTTGGCGAGGACTTCAGTTATCGGGCTTACGTCAAAGGGTTTCGCCGGGACACGCAGTTTACGCGACACCTCAACGACGTCGACGACTGGCAGCAGGGACA
>DASWFA010000729.1:0-5277 GCA_036394475.1 Binatia bacterium | reverse complement strand
CTTCACCGGCCGGTCCACTTCGTCGATGCCGCCGCCGACCGGAAAACCCTGGTCGTCGTAGTGCACGTCGGTCTCGCCGGCGGAGACGTAGCCGATCACCGGCACCATGGCGGAGGAGGGCCCGCCAGGCGAAAACTCCCTGCGGATGTTCTCTTCGGCCCATTCGGGAATGGGGTACAGGCTTCTCTCCCAGGCGGTGATCTGGGCTTGGGTGGCCTTTATCTTGGCGCCAAAGGCGGTCTGGGAAAGCCCGGACAACTTCCTGACTTCCTTGAGCTTTCTGCCAGTCATGCCATCAGTTGTAGAGGAATCCTATAGATTTTCCTTGACATTCTTAGAGGAATCCTCTAACATGCCTTTCATCCCGATAAGAAAAAGTAGAACAAAAGCCCCGCAGCGTCAATCGGAAAATGAAACGCGACCCATCCCTCGAGTGGCTTTTTTATCTCCCCGACACGGTCGGCACCATCGAGCCGCCGCAGTGGGCGGACATGAACCGGACGAGCCAGGTCTGCGATTCGCCGGAGGCCGGGCTCTGGCTGGCGATTTTAGAGCAGGCGCTGGCGGACTACCGTTTCGGCACGGTGCTCGAGCGGCGCTCGGCGAAAAACTGGTTCGCGCGGAAGGACGAATGCTTCGAGTTTATCTGCGAGCTGATGGGCGTCGATCCGGACCGGGTGCGAAAGGCGGTGCTCAAATGACCGAGGCGGTGTGCGAGCGCTGCCAGGATTATTCCTGCGGCGCGCCCGAGTACGTGATCACGAGCGACGCGATGTGCATCCGCGTCGGCTTTCGCTGCGCGGTGGAGGCCTGGCTCACCCGGGAGGAGTTCGGCGGCGCCCGGGGCCGCGTGGAGATCGGCGTCGTCCAGTGACGGCGCGGAGGGAATTTATGAAATGCAGGTACGGCCACCACCGGGAGGCGGGCGAAGAGCTTATCTGCCGCCGATGCGGCGGCGGCGACGTCGTCTGCGGGCCGTTCGAGCACGCGTGCCGGAGGTGCGACCCGCGGGCGTTCCGGCGCTGTTACGCCTGCGGCAGCGCGCGCGTAGCGTGCAGCTGCTAAATAAAAATAGTTTCGGGTTTCAAGTTTCGGGTTTCGAGTCGAGGAGATGGAGGAACTATGCCGAAACGCAAAGAAATTCCGGCCGAAGGTGGTCCCTCGCCGCGTCTCTATCACGCGATCGTCAACGCGCGCGTGAACGGCGGCGAGTACCGCGATCCCGGCCGGCCGCTGGTCCACTGGCGCTGGCCCCAGGCGACGTGGCTCAGGCGGCGGCTGAGCGAGATCCGCGGGGAGGGGAGGCCGTGATCAAGACTCTGGCGGAAGAGATCGCAGAGCTGGAGCGAGAATGCCGCCGGCTGGAAGAGTGGCGGCGGAAGAACCGGGGCGAAAGACGGAAGGGGACGGACGACAGCCAGCCGGAGGTGACGCGTGCCGAGGGTTAAAAGATATTTTCCGGTGAGCCAGGAGCTCAACGACGACGAAGAGGTTTGGGAATTTACCGGCGCGTTCGGCGACCGCGCCCTCAGGACCTGGATGGAAATTTTGAAGATTTTGGACAAGACGGAAAACGTGCTGAGAGTCAGTCCCGAATGGTTCGCGAGCGTTTCGCGGCGAGTCCGCCAGACCCCCGCCAACCTGA
The DNA here is from genome assembly GCA_036394475.1 of Binatia bacterium. Lineage (GTDB taxonomy): Bacteria > Desulfobacterota > Binatia > UBA9968 > UBA9968 > JAJPJQ01. The sequence continues at coordinate 3,632 of DASWFA010000729.1, read as the reverse complement.
GGCGCCAGATCGTCTGGATGGAGGCCAAGGGCTGGCTGGCCATCCGCGAAGCCGCCGCGGACGGTTCGCCGCGCCTTCTCTACTCGCCCAACTATTCGAAATATCACAACACCAGGGAGCCCCAGGCGGGCGACAGGGGTTTCGATAAAGCTCCCCTCCGAACCCTCCCTTCCGAACCTACCGGGCCAAAAGATGCGCCGCCGGCGGACGCTTCGGTTAAAAAGAATCTCGATCCTGAAATCCAAGGCGCGGCCGCGCGCCTTTACGCCGCCCGGCCCGGGCTTTTTCCCAGGCTCGTCGTCTGGATCAAGAGAAAGCAGGTCGAAGGCTACGGCGACGCCGCGATCGCCGCCGCGCTCCGCCGCTTCGAATCGTCCGGCGCCGTGCCGGAGGAGTGGTGGCCCTACCTGGATAAGATTCTCGCCCAGGCGCGGACCGAGATGTTGCAAAGCGAGAGCGAGATCTACAAGCGCGGCGATCTGACCCGCGCCAGCGCGCTGCTCGGCCGCCTGGCCCAGCAAATCAAATAGGCGATCAAACAGTCGATCCAATAAGCCATCCAAACAAAGGGGGATCCATGAGTCCGACACAGAGATCGCTGGCCCATTTGAGGGAGCGGGGCTTCGAGGCCAAGGTGGTGGAAAAATGGAACCCGTTCGCCGGCATCCGGCAAGACCTGTGGGGCTGGATGGACATCATCGCCTATCACCCCGGCGAGAGAGTCACGCTCGGCGTCCAGACCACCAGCCGGCCGCACCTGGCCGAGCGAAAAAACAAAGTCTCGGGCAATCCGTTTGCCGCGACCTGGCTCGCGGCCGGCAACAAGATCGAGGTCCACGCCTGGGCGCGCCGAAAGCCGCGCGGCGGCAAGCGTGTGTTCTACGAGCTCTTGCGCGAAGAGATCGTCATCTGATCCCGCGCGCTTCACATCAGAAGCCCGGCCGCTTACATTCGCGCGTGTCCCGTCGAAAAGTCCGGGAGAGCTCCCCATGAACGAGACCCTGAACATCCGGCAGGTGGCAAAAAAAATCGGCAAGAGCACGCGGACGGCCTGGCGCTGGGTCGAGAAAGGCTGGCTCCCCAGGCCGCTCAACGACAAAGGCTGGCCGGTGTGGGACGCGGAGGAGGTGGAGCGGGCGCTCAGGGAGAGAAGTTAAGGCCGGCTGTTTTATCTGCGCTGCTCCGTTCCACCGTTTCTCTCGATCGCTTCGGACAAAGAAACCGCCGGCTTTACCCCCTTCCGGTAACCCATCCCCACAAATTCCGGTCTCCATCCTAATTGACCGAATTTCGACGCGTGATAGGTATCACCTCGCGCGACTAAATCTCAGGTTATTTTTTAAATAAGGAGAGGCCCATGGAATCTTCCCAAGCCGCCCGTATCGATTACTACATGGACCCGTTTCTCTTCTCCATCCTGCGGTGCCCGGAGTGTCTTTCGCCCGTCGACTATGCCGCGCCGGGCCCGCCCGCCGATCTCGTTTGCCTCGCCTGCCGGCGGCGCTATCCGATGTTCGACCCGGGCATACCGAGCCTCCTGGCGCGCGGGGCGGGAGAGAGCGCCGCCGGGCGCGAAAAAAACCGGGACGCCCGCTGCGAAGAAGCCGCGGCGGCGAGCGCGCCGATGCTCGACGTGGTCGAGCGCATCGCGATCGGCTACGCGCGCGGCAACGTTCTCGAAGTCGGCTGCAGTGCCGGTCGCCTCCTGTGGAAGCTCGGCCGGGCGCAACACGTGACTCAGGCCGTGGGCATCGACGTCTCGGCGGCCAGCCTCTGCGCGGCGACCGAGCGCGGCCTCGCGCTCCTCGTCCACGGCTCGGGCGAGCGGCTGCCGTTCGAGGACGGCGCGTTCGACACCGTGGTGGCGGCCTTCGGCTCGCTCATGGATATCGACCGGGCCAAGGCCTATCCGGAGATCGCCCGGGTCTTGAACGACGGCGGCACGCTCGTCTTCGACCGGATCAACTATGGGACGGAATGGCTCGGCGCCGTCCGGCGCAGGCTTCGCGCGCCGGGACGCTCTATTGCATATCCCCCGCGCCACAAGACGCCGAGCGCGCGCCGCGAGGTGCGGTTGCTGGAGCGCGCCGGATTTCGTCTGGTCGACCTGAAATCCGTGCCGTATGTGCCGTTTCTCGAGAAGAAAATTCAGAAGCCCTGGTGCTGGAGCGGCTACTGGGCGGCCCGGTTCGGCCGCGGGACGGTTTTCGTCGCGCGGAAATCCGGCCGGCGGCGGGCCGGCGGCGCGCGCCCGGCCCGCGCCCTTCCGCCCGATCGCGGGGTCAAAACCGCCGTCTCAAGCGGAACGTTCCCGGACGGGCGCTTGGCCGCCCGCGGCGAGGAGCTCGCCGATCTGCCCGAGCAACTGTTCCAGCGTGTAGGGCTTTTTCAGCACGTCCACGATGCCGTTGTCCCGCAGGCGCGTTCTCATTTCCGGCTCGACGTAACCGCTGGCAAATAAAACCTTCAACGCGGGATCTATCTTTCTCATCGCCAGATAGCTTTGCCAGCCCGATAATTTGGGCAGCCCCAGGTCGAGAACGGCCAGCGAGACCGCGCTTTTATGCCGCTCGAAGAGCTCCACCGCCTCGGCGCCGTTCTTCGCGACGAGAACGCGGTAGCCCGCGCCGGAGAGGACGCGCTCGACCAGGCTGAGCTGGCTCTCTTCGTCGTCGGCCAGCAAAATGGTGACTTCGCTCGCCGGGTAAGCCGCGGCGCCGGCGGTTTCGTCGCGTCGCGTCGCCGCGTCCAGCGCGCGCTCCGGCAGGTAGAGGCGGAACGTCGTGCCCCGGCCGGGCTCGCTTTCCACGTCGATAAAGCCGTCGTGGTCCTTGGCGACTCCATAGACGACTGTCAGGCCGAGGCCCGACCCTTCGCCCTGGCCTTTGGTGGTGAAAAACGGCTCGAAGATGCGCTCGCGCACGGCGCTCTCCATTCCGGGCCCGGTGTCGGCGACCGCGATGCAGACATAGGACCCGGCCCGCGCTTCGGGGAAACGCCGCCGGAGCCGGGCGCCGTCGATGCTTTCCGTCCCGAGCGTGAGAGTCCCGGCGCCGCCCATGGCGTCGCGCGCGTTGACGGACAGATTGAGGATCGCCTGATTCAGCCGGTTGGTATCGACCGCAACGGGCGGCAGCCCGGGCGCCGGACGGAGCGCAACGGCCACGGTCTTGGGAAAGGCGCCGTGCAGCAGCGCCGCGTGGTTCTCGAGGAGATGATTCAGGTCGGCGGGCTCGAGCTGCGGCTCGTTTTTCCGGCCGAGGGCGAGGAGCTGCTGCACGATGGCGACGCCGCGCGCGACCGTCTCTTTGATGACGGCCACGCTATGCGCCTGTTTTTCCGGGTCGCCCGCTTCGCGCGGAATGTTCAGCGTGTAGCCCAGAATAACGTTCAGGATGTTGTTGAAATCGTGCGCGATCCCGCCCGCCAGCGTGCCCAGGCTCTCCATTTTTTGCACCTGGCGGAGCTGATCTTCGAGTATTTTTTGCTGCTCCATCTCCTTCAAGAGCGCGGCGGTCGCGCGCTCGAGCTCGGCGGTGCGCTCCCGCACCCGCTCTTCGAGGTCCTCGTTGACGCGCGCCAAAGCGTCGCTCGCGCGCTCGAGCGCCAGCTCGATCTTTTTGCGCTCGGTT
>DASWFA010000728.1:0-4613 GCA_036394475.1 Binatia bacterium | reverse complement strand
TCCGAGCGGGGCAGGATCGGCCTGGTCCCCGGCCATCGCCTGGAGGAAGTTCTGCCGGCGCTGCACGCGGCCGCGCGGGCCCGCGCGGCGCAGATGAACGCGCGGGTGATCGTCTATAAAGATTTCGCGAAAAAAAATACGCGGGTCTTCGACGCGTTCTGCGGCCTCGGGCTCGCCAAGATGGTGAGCTACCCGGGAACGCGCATGGGATTGAAGGGCGCGGGCTTCGAGAGTCACCTAAAAACGCTCAAGTCTTCCCGGCGCTACAAGATCCGGAAAAAGCTCGAGCGCGGCAGAGACGCGGCGCAGCTCCGCGGCGAGGTGGTCCAGCATCCCTCTCCCCCGCTGGTGGAGGAGATCTTCGCCCTTTACCGGCAGACCTATCAAAAAGGCAAGATCAAGTTCGAGCGCATGACGCCGCAGTTTTTCCGGGCGATGGCCGGCGAGGACCTTTGTCACTTCGTCCTCCTCCGTCGCGTCGAGGACGCCGGGCTCGCGGCCTTCATGATGTGTCTCCGGGTGGATTCCCGGGTCGTCAACAAGTTCGTCGGCCTCGACTACGGCGTGGCCGCCGAGGCGTTTCTCTATTTTCGCCTCTACGAGCATGCCGTCGACTGGGCCTCCCGCGCCGGCGCGCGCGAATTTCACAGCGGTCAGGGCACCTACGCCTCGAAGCTCGAGCTCGGCCACGGGCTGATTCCGCTGTACAATTACTTCGAGCATCAGAGTCCGCTGCTGCACCGCCTCTTCGCCCGCCTGGCGCGGAGCCTCACCTGGTCCAGGCTCGACGGCGACCTCAAGGCCTACGCGGCGGCGCATCCGGAAACGCCCGGCGGGACTATCGGCTGAACGGGCGGCGCGCGGGACGCGCTACTGCAGGAACAGCTTCTGGTACTCTTTCTTCTTTTCCGCGAAGCCGTTTTGATCCAGGTGGATCATCTCGGTGAATTTGATCTTATCGGCACCCGGGATGGGAGGATGGACTCCCTTGCGCGTCACGAATTCGCCGTTCTCCGCCAGAATTTTCATGCTGTCGCTGCCGAGAAAGAAATCGATGAAGGCCTTGCCGGCATTGGGATGCGCCGGCCTGGCGGCCAGCATGATGTAGCTGCCTTCGCCCATCATCTGCTCGGAGCGCACGTAGTCCAACGGCGCGCCCTTCAGCCCGAACGTATAGCTGAACTTGATGTAGGTGATGGCGAGCGCCGATTCTCCCGTGCTGACGCGCTCGACCGCCGGAAGCAGCGACTCGACCAGAAGGGGCTTCGCCGCGGCCAGGTCGCGGATGAATTTATCGGCCTTTTCCTTCCCCATGAGCTTCGGGAGGCTCGCGACCCACTCGGTCGTCGTCGTGTGCTGGGTCGGATCGGGCATGACCAGCCGGCCGCGAAACTGGGGCTTGAGTATATCGTCGAGCGTTTTCGGCGTATCCTCCGCCTTGATCGTGTTTTTATTGTAGACGATCCCGATGATCGTATCGCGGTATCTGGGGCCGCGCTCGGGATCGATCGATTCTTTGGTGAAGTCCTTGAACATCGGCGAATCGTACCGGCTGACTATTTTTTCCTTGAAGAGGAGCTGCATCTCGGCGTCGTGAACCAGAATGACGTCGACCAGGGCCTTTTTGGCGCGGAATTCGGTGGCGGCCCGATCCATGACCTTGGTCGTCGAGGCCCGCCAGTATTCCACGCCGAGGCCGGTCTTTTTCTCGAACGCCTTAACGACGGCGTCCGTCGTATCGGCTTCGAGCGAGCCGTAGACGACGACCTTGCCGCCTTCTTTTTTCGCCGCCTCGACCAGCTTGGCGTCCTGAGCCAAGACCGAAGAGGCCGAGAAAAGAGCGACCCCGACCGCGATGGCCGCGAAAATATTTTTCATGATTTCCCCCGTTCCTCCCGATGGCCGCCGGCCGAACCGTAGAGATAGAACATCCCGCAAAATCAAGTCAAGGGTCTATGGATGCACGGATTGGAGAAACCAATCGGCCGGCAATTCTCTTCCGGCCCCCTGTTTCCTGGCGAGCTCGTAAACCTTGGCTCCGACCGCCGCGAATTGGACCCCCAACCCGAGATTATTGATAAAGCATGTGATCTGCCGATCGTTCTCCCGGCGTCTGATTTTTCCCCCGATGACATCGGCGAGCTCCGGGAGCTGCCACCAGTCTTTACCGGCCTTTTTTTCGATGCCCCGGAATCCCGTGCTGATTTCCGGAATGTCCTCTTCCCGCCCCAACACATAATGGTCGGGCTCCGCCATGCGGGTATTGATAGCCACCAGGTCGCACGCCGCCAGGGCCTCGGCGTCGAGCTCGGACTGTCTTACGCACGTGATGTGGACGCCCGGCTTTAAATGCGCCTTTTTGAGGACGGGGTTCAAGGCATTGGTGGCCGCCATGATCACGTCGGCATCCTTCACCGCCTGTTCCGCGCTCGCCGCAACCGACACTTCGGTCTTTAACAGCTCGGTCATTTCCCCGGCAAACTTGATCCGGCTGTCCCGCGTCGGGCTGAAGACGATAATTTTACCGATATTTCTCACTCGGGTGATCGCCATGAGCTGAGCCCCGGCCTGCCAGCCCGAGCCGAGCATGGCGACCGTCGCGGCGTTCTCGCGCGACAAATACTTTGCGCCGAGACCGTTGGTGGCGCCGACGCGCATCCTTTGCAGAACCCCGTCGGGCATCATGGCGATCGGCTCGCCCGTTTCAATTTGAAACAACAGCACGAGCCCCACCCATTTCCCCGCTCCGGCGGCGGGCACTTTCACCCTCCGGGCCTCGCCGTCCACTTTCGGCCAGCTGATGACGTCCGAGTTGATACGCAGCGCCGTGATGCCGAATTGCGGGATCGAGCCGCTCATCGTCTTGAATCCGTGGATGATCTCCGGGCGCGACGTGGGGACCAGCATATCCGCCCGGGGGATATTGATGGCGCGGTTTTCGGCCAGCGCGAGGTAGGCTTGCTCGATCACCTCGATACAAGAGCCCATGTCGAGGAGCCGTTCGACCTCTTCGTTCGTGAGCAGCAGCATGTTGACCCGATCTCCCTACCGCAACTTGACGTTGTATTTGGCCGCGAGTTTTTGGAAAAAGCCTTCCTGAACGAGCTCGGCGACGGCCCTCGTGGAGACGAATTTCTCCATCCCGGCTTCCGTCCCCTTGGCGTCGGGACTGATGGCGAAATCGCGTACGTTGACGAGCCCCTTCATGTCCGGCATCAGGTTCGGGACAAAGGCCATTTTGAAATAGGTGAAGCTCTCGTCCAGAATGCGCGCGTCCGCCGTCCTCAAATAACGCTTCCAGATTCCCTTCGCTTCGTCCGGATGGGTCAGCGCATAATAATTCCCCTCGGCGACCGCCTTGAGAACGGACTTGGCGGTGCTCGCGTTATTTTCCAGCCAGGCTTGCCGGGCGGCCAACACCACCTGCGCCCACGGGACGCGGTCTTCGAGCAGGTTCAGGCTGATTTTATATCCCTGGTCCTGCAAACGGAGATGATAGGGAGGCGGCAGCCCGACCAGGTCGACGGCGCCGGTCGAGAAGGCGGCCAGGCGGCTGCTCATATCGCCCGAGGCGACGAAGGTGACCTTCTTCGCATCGACGCCCGCTTCTTTAAACAACGCGAGCAGGCTGGTGTGCGACGCCGACCCGATTCTGCTGATCGAGGCTTTTCTCCCCTCCATCTGCTTCAAGGTCTTCAGGCCCGAACCCAAAAAAATATAGTAAGGGAGAATATTCTCGGTGGCGCCGAAAATCACGGCGTCGCCGCCCCGGACCTGCACCGCCATCGGCGCCGACGCCTGCGCCAGCAGCACGCCGACCTCGCCGCTCAACAGGCTGGCCGTGATGATCGAGCCGCCGGAGATATAAACGATTCTACCCTGCGCCACGCCGTACTGCTCGAAGAAATTCTTGTGGCTCGCCATCCAGAAGCCGGTGTAGCCGGCCGGATCGATCGCGCTGTAGGCGAAGTCTATTTTTTCCTGGGCCGCCGTCCGCGCCGGGAAGATGGCGACGGTCAGCAGGCCGGCCAGCGCCAGGACAATCTTGTTCACTCTATTTCCTCCTCGAAAAAGAGAGCCGCGGAAATTCATTTCAAGGGGATTCTTTCCATCGCCTCGGCGACGCCGCCGCGAAAAATCCGGAAAAGGTCCAACGACTCCCGGACCGCCCGCATGGCGAGCGCTTCGTTGTCGCCGGTGGCGAACTTTTCCAGATCGGTTAAAAACATGGCGCCGTGATCCTCGTCGGCCTGGCTATGGACCTTGTAATTGGGCATGTCGTTCCAGGTGAGCCCCAGGTCCTCCATCCATCGTTTGGCGCTGCGGCTGGCGTGGCCTCCGCCGGTATCCGCCAGCAGGCGGTCGTCGTTCGACCACTCGGTGACCGTCAGGGCCGCCAGTCCTTCGATCCAGCTCTTCTCCCTGGTCATCCACGCCCAGGCGTACAGACAGGCCCGGGTTATCGGCAGCGGCTTCACCGCGAGCACCTCCTCGGCGGTCATGCCCACCGCCTTTCCCTGGCGGATGACGAGTTCCAGGTGGCCATGGTCCGTATAGTCGTCCTTGATGACCTCTTCGTACTCGTGGCGGAGGATTTTCCGCTTGATCGAAAG
>DASWFA010000727.1:0-1792 GCA_036394475.1 Binatia bacterium | reverse complement strand
CGGCCGGGTGCAGATCGGCGAGATCGAGATCGAGGCGCCGGAGCATATCGGCACGCACGACACGCCCGCGCTGGCCTACGTGCGCCCGCACGACATCGAGCTCGACCGGGTGCGCGACGGGGCGATGATCGAGGCGGTCGTGCGCGGCGTGCGCGCGGTCGGCTCGCTCGTGCGCCTGGAGCTCGACCGGGTCGACAGCGACGAGGTCATCGAAGCGGAGCTGACGCGCGAGCGCTACGACGAGCTCGGCCTTCAGACCGGCGAGCGCGTCTTCGTCAAGCCGCGCAACCTGCGCGTGTTTTTAAAAGAGGTGGAATGAGTCGCTCGGGACGCCGGCCGCTCTCCGAGCCTGCGCAATGGGCCGGCGGTTATTCCCGCTGCTTGTAATCGGATGCGCAGGCTCTTCGAGCGGCCGGCATCCCTCGCTGGGGGGAAGAATTGCGGACGTCCGAGCTGGAGCGGTTTTGGCTAGACATGAATCGGAGAATGACTTACCCTTAAAACGGCCATGGAATATTACCCCATCTTTTTGAACCTGGCCGGGCGGCGCTGTCTGGTCGTCGGCGGCGGTCCGGTCGCCGAGCGCAAAGTGGAAGGGCTCGTCCGGGCCGGAGCGGACGTCACCGTCGTCAGCCCGGCGCTGACCCCGGCGCTCGAACGGCTGGCCCAAGAGAAAAAAATCGTCCACGAAAAGCGCAACTATCACTCGGGCGATCTGTCCGGATATCAGCTCGTTTTTAGCGCTACGGATAGTTCCGATCTCAACCGGGCGATCTGCGCCGAGGCGCGGGAGCGGGGCGTTTGGATCAACACGGCCGACGATCCCGCTCATTGCGATTTCATCCTGCCGTCGGTCCTCCGGCGCGGCGAGCTCGCCGTGGCGGTGGCGACGGGCGGCTCGAGCCCGGCGCTTTCCCGGGCGATCCGCGAAGAGCTTGAAGAGTATTTTACCGAAGACTACGCGATCTTATCCGAGATCGTCGCCGAAGTGCGGCGCGAACTGCGGGCGCGGGGAGTCTCCGCCGGGCCGGAAATCTGGGCCCGGGCGCTGGGCAACGGGCTGCGCCGGCTGGTGCGCGAGCGCGATATCGAAGGCGCCAAGCGCTATCTGAGAGAGCGGGTCGGAGCTTAGGATGCCGAGCGGCAAAGTCTATCTCGTGGGAGCGGGCCCGGGCGATCCGGGACTTTTCACCGTCCGCGGCCTCGAGCTTTTGAAGTCGGCCGAGGTGGTCGTCTACGACCGCCTGGTGAATCCCGCGCTGTTGGAAGAGGCGCCCGCCGCGGCGCTCCGGATCTTCGCCGGCAAAGCGACCGGCTGGCACAGCCTGCCGCAGGACGAGATCAACCGGCTTTTAATCGCGCACGCGCGCGAAGGCCGCCGGGTGGTGCGCCTCAAGGGCGGCGACCCGTTCGTCTTCGGCCGGGGCGGGGAAGAGGCCGAGGCGCTCGCCGAGGCCGGCGTCGCCTTCGAAGTCGTGCCCGGCGTCAGCTCGGCGATCGCGGTCCCGGCCTACGCGGGGATACCGCTCACGCATCGCAAGCTCTCTTCCTCTTTCGCCGTCATCACCGGCCACGAGGCGTGCAAGGAAGGGGCTAAGGTCGATTGGGCGCGCCTGGCGACCGGCGTGGACACGCTGGTCGTCCTGATGGGGCTAAAAAATCTGCCCCGCATCGCGGCCGAGCTCACGGCGCACGGCCGCGCGCCGGAGACGCCGGCGGCGCTCATCCGCTGGGGCACGACGGACCGGCAGGAGGTCGTCGCGGGCACGCTCGCCGACATCGCCGAGAAAGC
>DASWFA010000726.1:0-1582 GCA_036394475.1 Binatia bacterium | reverse complement strand
CGTCCTCGAATTCGAGAAAGGCGGCGTAATATCCGGGCGCCGGCCGCTCGGGCATCCACTGCCCCGTCGTCGCGCGCACGCTCCGGACCAGGCCGCCGCCGAGCAGCCGCATCGTGTCGATCTGGTGCGGCCCCTGGCGGTAGACCACGCCGCCGCCGAGCGTGAGATCGAGCTCCTGCGGCATGCGCGGCCGGAGCATCCAGTCGGTGTACATCCACGTCTGCAGCGCGCGGACCGCCCCCAGCTCGCCCGACTTGATCGCGCGCCGCATGGCGCGGATGGCGGGGTTGAAGCTCTGCGTGTGGCCGCAGAGGAGCTTGACCTTGTGCTTTTCCACCGCGGCGACCATTTTCTCGCACTCGGCGATCGAGAGCGCCATCGGCTTTTCCACCACCGCGTGCTTGCCGCGCTCGGCCGCCGTGATCACGTGCTCGCAGTGGAACTGGTTCGGCGTCGAGATCCAGACCGCTTCCACTTCAGGGTCCTCGCAGAGCTTCTCGACGCTGTCGTAGACGCGGCCGCCGTACTTTTGCTGAAATGTCTCCAGCGCGTCCTTGCGAAAATCCGCCGCCGCGACGAGCTTCAGCCCCGGCATCTCGGCCATCGCCGGGATGATCTGCGTGCTGCCGACGCCGAGGCCGGCGACCGCCACCTTTAATATTCTTTCCGCCATGTTCCAACCTCCCGATTTCTTCTTATCGCATCATCCGATCGAGCGGCGCAAATACCGTTTTCCGCCCGAGCGGGCGGGTCCGGAAGGCCGGGGGCGCTGGAACGCGCAGTCACCCCGACGTGTATGGTATCGCCAAGCCGCTTGCGGTTTTTCCTCGCGGTGTCCCACCCGGCCGTTTGCCGGCCGCCTCAAGCCGCAGACCCATCGCCCCCGGCCTGAAGGGCGCGCCCGGAGGGCGGCGTAACGAATCCAAAGGATCACCACCAGTCGAAAAGCGTCTTCCGCCTGGGCGGCGGCTTGTCCTCGGTGTGCGGCTGGTGGTTCTCCCGCATCGCGCGGTCCACTTCACTGCGCAAAAGCTCCCAGATTTTTTCCAGGCAGCGGATAAAATCCGGGTCGCTCATGGTCTTGAAGCCGCGCGGGCGCTTGATGTCGATCGTCACCACGCTCTTGACCACGGCCGGGGCGGCGCTCAACACCGCGACCCGGTCGCAGAGCATCACCGCCTCCTCGATATTGTGCGTCACCAGGATGACGGTCTTCTTGTGCTTCTCCCAGATCGCCAGCAGCTCCTCGCGCAGCAGCATCCGCGTCTGCGCGTCCAGGCTCGCGAACGGCTCGTCCATCACGATCACTTCCGGGTCGTTGGCGAGAGCGCGCGCGATCGCCACTTTTTGCTTCATGCCGCCGGAAAGCTCCGACGGATGGGAGCCGCCGAAATCGAGAATCCTGACCATTTCGAGAAAGAACCGCGTGGCCCTTTTATAGATCGGCACCGGCTGCTTGCGGAACTCGGGGCCGAGCGGCACGTTGTCCTCCACCGTCCGCCAGGGCATCAGCGCCGCGTCCTGAAAGACCATGGAGACCATCGCCTGGGTGCTCTTGTCGCCGACGAACTCCACCGTGCCG
>DASWFA010000725.1:0-2464 GCA_036394475.1 Binatia bacterium | reverse complement strand
TCGGCGGTCAGGCAGCCGCAGTCACCGGCGGCGGCAGCGGGCTGGGGCGCGCGATCGCGCTCGGGCTCGCGGCCGCGGGGGCCAAGGTGCTGGTCGCCGACGTGCGCGCGCCGGAGGGCGAATCGGTCGCGCGGGAAATCCGCTCCGCCGGCGGCGCCGCGGAATGCTTCACGGGCGACTTGAGCCGCGAGGACGCCGCGCGCGCGATGATCGACGGCGCGGTCGGGAGCTTCGGGCGCCTCGACATCCTGGTCAACAACGCCGGGCTCCGGATGGAGCGGCACGACGACGGCGTCTACGAGCCCTGGCGCTGCCTCGAGATGCGGCCGGCGCACGAGCTTTCGGTAGCGGACTGGGACCTGGTGCTGGGCGTCAATCTGAGAGCGGTCTTTCTCTCCACCCATTTCGCCCTGCCGCACATGATCCAACATCGGCGCGGCGCGATCCTGAGCCTCTCCTCGAACGCCGGCAGCCAGGGAGTCGCGGGCAAGAGCGCCTACGTCGCCTCCAAGCACGCCGTCGAGGGCCTGATGCAGACGGTCGCGGCGGAGATGCGCGAATTCGGCATCAGCGCCAACGCGATCCACCCCGGCGGCCGCGTCGACGTCGACGGGCGCGGCGGCTTTCGTCCCGACATCGTCGTCCCGCTCGTGCTCTCCCTCTGCCGCCAGGACGAGCCGCTCGTCACCGGCCGGACGATCAAGGCGAGCGAGTGGAACGAAAAAAATCCCGCGCGCGCGGCCCATTGAACATGAAACGAACTTTGTTTTCGCTCCGGTGGACGGCGGCGGCGCTCGTCCTGGCGGCGCTGATCGCCGAGCCCGCCGGAGGCCAGACGGCGAAAAAGATCACGCTCGCCTACTCGGCGGTGAGCATGACCTGGCTGCCGGTCAAGGTCGCCGTCGACAAGGGATTCTTCCGCGAGCAGGGGCTGGAGCCGCAGCTGATCCAGATGCGCGGCAACATCGCCACGGCGGCGCTCGCGACCGGCGACCTGGATTTTTCCCTCAATATCTCTCCGGTCTTGAACGGCGCGATCCAAGGACTGGGCCTGAAGGTCGTCGCCGGCCTGAACACCCGCCCGCTCTTCTCGCTGGTGGTCCGGCCGGAGCTCAAAACCGCCGCCGACCTGAAGGGGAAGCTCTTCGCCGTCAGCTCGTTCGGCAACACGCAGGCGATCCTCACGGAAAAGCATCTGCAGCACCTGGGGCTTAAAAAAGGCGAGTACCAGCTGCTCGCGCTCGGCGCGACCGGCGCCCGCGCCGCCGCGATGGAGAAAAACATCGTCCAGGGGAGCCTGATGCCGCCGCCCTCGAACGTGCTGATGGAAAACCGGGGCTACCGGCTGCTCGGCAACACGGCGGAGATCGTCGTCCATCCGATCGCCGGCCTCGGCGCGCACGAGAGCCGGATCAAAAACCAGCCGGACCTGGTCAAGCGCGCGCTCCGCGCCGCGCTCAAGGGACTCCTGTTCGTGCGCGGCAACCGGGCCGAGACCGTGCGGCTCATCATGGCGATGAACGGCATCGACGAGAAAGACGCCGGCCGGACCTACGACGTCTCCAAGGCGGGCTTCAGCCCGAACGGTTTTCTCACCGACGAGGATCTGAGCATCGAATGGGGCTTCATCCAGCAGGAGACGAAAAAGACGGGCGTTCCGGTATCCATCGCCCACGACATGACGCTGCTCCGGGAAGTGCAGAAAGAGATGGGCGTGCAGTAGCGCCCGCTCCGGTCTTTCCTTGACGTGTTTTGCTTTCCTGAAAAGGACTTTCCATTCCCCGGTTGGGCCGAGTCAAAATGGAACCGGCCACGCTCATGAAGTCTCATGGCTAAACTCTCGCCGGTTTCTTGGCGCGAGCTCGTTAAAAAATTCCGCGCGCTAGGTTTTCAGGGGCCCTATACCGGAGGGAGACACCCCTACATGGCTCTGATTTTCGCCTGTCGAAGAATGCGCGATAAAGCGGTATCCCGATATCGCCGCTGTGAGGATTTGGAATCGTGAGGACCAGATCTCCCTGCACCTCAAGATTGGCTTGACGCCTGAGCTGATTTTTTTCACCCACTTCGGCGCTGCCGGCTTATTTAGAGAGCGCCCGACTCACACCGCGATCTGCCGCATGCGCGGCACCAGCCAGGAGATCAGCAGCGCGAGCACGATCACGACGGCGCCCATGATGGCGACGGTCGCCGGCGCGCCGATCACGTGCGCCGTCACGCCGGCCATCAGCGCGCCGGCCGGCATCAGGCCGCGGTCGAGCATATACAGGCTCATCACCCGGCCGCGCAGCGCGTCGGGGGTCAGCATCTGCAAGAGCGTGTTGGTCGTCGCCATGAACATGATCTGGCAGGCGCCCACCCCCACCAGCACGACGAGGGCGAGCGGGAACGACTGGATGCGCGAGAACAGGATGAGAAAGCCGCCGAGGAGGACCAGGCTCGCCAGCAGCAGCAGTCCCTTGCG
>DASWFA010000724.1:0-7384 GCA_036394475.1 Binatia bacterium | reverse complement strand
CCGAACGATGCCGAGAAAACTTTCCGCCTTGAGGCTGGCGCCGCCCACGAGCAAGCCGTTCACCTCGGGCGCTTTGACGAGCGCCGCCGCGTTTTCCGGCCGGACGCTGCCGCCGTACAGAATGCGGCATCCCTCCGTTTGTCGGCCGCCGAGCCGGCCCAAAAGGGCGCGCACCCGAATGTGGACCGCCGCGACCTGCTCGGGCGTGGCGTTTTGCCCGGTGCCGATGGCCCAGACCGGCTCGTAAGCGATAGAGATTGTTTCTATAACATTTTTGTCCAGCCCCTTCAACGCGGCCCGGAGCTGCCGCCCGATCACCGCGTTGGTTTTTCCGCGCCGCCTGTCCGCCAACGTTTCACCGATACAAAGGATGGGCATCAGGCCGGAGCGGAGCGCGGCGGCCATTTTTTTCCCCGCCATCTCGTCGCTTTCGCCGAAGATATGCCGCCGCTCGGAATGGCCGACGAGGACGTACTGGCAGCCGAGCTCGCGCACCATCCGGGGGCTCACCTCCCCGGTGAACGCCCCTTCCATTTCCCAGTGAATGTTCTGCGCCGCCAGCTCGATCGGGCTGTCGATGGTGATCGCCGCCACGGTGCCGAGCGCGGTGTAGGGCGGCGCGAGCACGATCTCGACGTCGCGGATTCCCCTGCCGCCGTTTAAAATCTGGCGCGCCAGCGTCGCCGCCTCGGCCTGGGTCCCGTGCATCTTCCAGTTGCCGACCACGAGCGGCGGTTTCATCCGTCCACCTCCAGCGCCTCGATGCCCGGGAGTTTTTTTCCTGCGAGAAATTCGAGCGTGGCGCCGCCGCCGGTCGACAGATGCGTGACGCGGTCGGCCACGCCGGCGTCCATGACGGCGGCGACCGTATCGCCGCCGGCGACGACGCTGACCGTCCCGCTGTCCGCCAGCGCGCGCGCCAGCGCTTTGGTCCCGGCGCTGAACTTCTCTTCCTCGAACAGCCCCACCGGCCCGTTCCACAGCGTCATTTTGGCCTTTCGGATCTCCCGGACGAAAAGCTCGATCGTCTTCGGGCCGATATCGAGACCCATGAGACCGGGCGGAATATTCTCCGCCACCGTCGCCGGCTCCCCATCGCGCCCCGCGGCCGCCACATGATCGACGGGGAGAAGGATCGCGATGCCCGCGCCGCGCGCCTGGTCGATGAGCTCGCGCGCCAGCTCGACGCGGTCTTCTTCGACCAGGGAGCGGCCGATCGAGACGCCCCTGGCCTTGAGAAAAGTATAGGCCATGCCGCCGCCGATGAGCAAGCCGTCGAGCTTCGGCATGAGGTTCTGGATGACGCCGATTTTGTCCGAGACTTTGGCGCCGCCGAGAATCGCCACGAACGGACGCTCCGGGCTCTGCACCAGCCGGCCCAGATATTCCAGTTCTTTTTCCAGCAGCAGGCCGGCGCCTTTTTCGTCGAAGAATTGCGCCATCCCGGCGGTGGACGCGTGCGCCCGGTGCGCCGCGCCGAAGGCGTCGTTGACGTAGACCTCCGCCAGCGCGGCGAGCTTCTTGGCGAAGCCGGGATCGTTTTTTTCCTCCGCCTTATGAAAGCGCAGGTTCTCGAGCAGCACGATCTGGTGGCGCGGGTCGCGAACCAGCGCTTCGACTTCGGGCCCGACCGAGTCGGGCGCGAGCGCGACCGGCGCCGAAAGCAGCCGCTCCAGCGCGGCGCCGACGGGCGCCAGGCTCCACTCGGGGTCGCGCTTTCCCCCGGGGCGGCCCAGATGCGAGGCGAGCACCAGCCTGCCGCCCTGGCTCAAGATAAACCGGATCGTCGGCAGCGTGCTCTCGATGCGGTGCATCTCGGTGATCTTGCCGTGTTGGAGCGGCACGTTGAAATCGGTGCGGACGAAAACGCGCTTGCCCTTCAGGTCGAGTTGTTTCAATTTACGGATCATGTTCGGCGCATCGCTCCATTCGCTGTCAATACATCCTCCGATAGAAAAAACCTGGACGGGACTTTATTTGATTCATTACAGGGGTTATAATCCCTTTTCAACAATGAAACGGGACCCTCGATGACCACGATTTGGCTCCTCCAGCTCGCCGCGCAGAGCGATGTGATCGCGCCCCAACAGCATGGGATTCTGGAGCTGGTCCAGGGATCCAGTCTCCTCGTGCAGGGGGTGCTGTATCTCTTGATCCTGTTTTCGGTGCTGAGCTGGGGAATTATTTTTTATAAGTTCCATCAGGTGCGCAAGGCGAAGAGCGAATCGGAAAAATTCCTGGAAATTTTCTGGGACAGCCGCAACCTGGCTTCCATCCACGACGCCAGCCGGGACTTGAAAGCCGGCCCGGTGGCGCAGGTGTTTCGCGCCGGCTACGAAGAGCTCTTGCGGATATCGCGCAACAAGCCGTCGCCGGGCGAGTCCCTGTCGACCGAGCTGGGCGGCGTCGACAACGTGGCCCGGGCGATGAAGCGCGCGACCAGCGTGGAAATCACCAAGCTGGAAAGGTCGCTCACCTTTTTGGGCACGACCGCGAGCGCCACTCCGTTCATCGGCCTGTTCGGCACCGTCTGGGGCATCATGAACGCCTTTCGCGGCCTGAGCGTCACGCATTCCTCCAGCATCCAGGCGGTCGCTCCCGGCATCGCCGAGGCGCTGATCGCGACGGCGGCGGGCCTGGCCGCGGCGATCCCCGCGCTGATGGCCTATAATTTTTTTATTCAGAGAATCAAGGTGCTGGCTACGGACATGGACAATTTTTCCCACGAGTTCTTGAATATCGCCGAGCGGCACTTTTTGAAATAGCCGTCAGCTAAAGGAGCTTGTCAATGGCGGTCGACACCTCATCGCAGCAGAGCGGGACGACGATCTCGCAGATCAACGTGACGCCCCTGGTGGACGTGATGCTGGTGCTCTTAGTGATCTTCATGGTTACGGCGCCGATCATCCAGCAGGGGGTGCAGGTCAACCTGCCGCAAGCGCAGGCGGGGGCGATCGCCGGCAAGGAAGAGCAGCTCGTGGTCTCGGTCAACAAGAACGGCCGGATTTATTTGAACGACACGGCGATGACCGTGGAGGAGCTGGGGAAAAAGCTGCGCGCGATTCGCAAGCTGCAGCCGGACAAAGAGGTTATATTGCGCGCCGACCAGGACGTGCGCTACGGATCGGTCATGCGGGTGGTGGCGGAAATCAAGCAGGCGGGGATACAAAAGCTGGGCATGGTGACGCGACCGGCCGGCCAAGAGGAAGGCTGATGGCCGAGGGCCATTTACAACCCATGCCGGTTTTAGGCCGGCCCGCCGGGGACTCGGACGACGACGGCGGCTTTTGGCGTTGGGTTTTCGTTTCCGGCGCCGCGCACGCCGCGGTCATCGCGCTGCTTTTGATCACCCCGTTTTTGCCCAGCAAGGCTCCCATCGTTCCCGTCTATACCGTCGATCTGGTCGGCGGCGAGAAGCTCGGCTCCGGCGCGGGCACGGGATTCCCCTCGGCGGCGAAAGAGAAGCCGCTGCCGCCGCCGAAAGCGGCGCCGGAAGTCAAAGAGACCAAAAAAACCGGGCCGAGCGCCGCCGAGCTCGCCGAAGCCAAGCGCAAGGCCGCCGCCGACCTTCGCGCCGAGCAGGCCGAGCAGAAAAAAGCCGCCGCGGCGGAAATGACCGAAAGACTGGCCAAAGCGAAGCGGGAAAAGGAAGAAAAGCAAAAGCTCGCTGAAGAGGCGGAGGCGGAAAAGGTAAGGGAGAAACTCAAGCAGCTCAGGCAGCAGCGCATCGAAGAGGCCCTGGCCGACGTCGAGCAGAAGCGCAAGCAGCAGCTGGCGCTGCAGCAGCAACAGCAGGAGAAGGAGCTGCGGCAACAGCAGGAGCTGAGGGAGCTGCAGCGGCTGAAGCAAGAGGCGGAGCAGCGTCAGGCCCAGCTCCAGCGCCTGAGAGATCAGCAGCAGCGGGGCACGGGCGGCCCGCCGACGAGCACCGTAGCCGGCAACAACCCCGGCGCCGCGGCGCTCGGCGTGGGCGGGACAGGCGGCGGCATCGTCAAGAGCGCCGAGTTCATCCGGTACCAGAACATCATCAAGGACCGGGTCAAAAGCAGCTGGACGTGGCCCGAGCGGAGAACCGACTTGAAAGTCACCGTCAATGTCAGCATTCAGGAAAACGGGGAGATCACCGGCGTGAGGCTGGCCGGCACCTCGGGCGACCGCTCCTTCGACGACTCGGTCGTCCGCGCCATCCGAAGGGCGAGCCCCTTGCCGCCGCCGCCGGAGGACTTTCGCAAGGAATTCATGGACGTTATTTTGCCGTTTAACTCGAAGGATCTCGGGAGTTGAATTTGAAGATGCTCAGAGGGCTGCTCGGAGTTTCGGCGCTGTTCATGGCTTTGACGCTTTCGGCGCGGCCGTTCTATGCGCAGGTGACCGTGCCGATCGAAGGTCCGGGCCGCCGCATCATTCCTATCGCCATCCCGCAGCTCAAAAATCTCGGGTCGGGCGACGGGCGCGGCGTGCCGGAGGGGGTCGCCGACTCGATCGGCAACGACATGAAGCTCTTCGGCTCGTTCCGCGTGCTCGACCGCTCCGCTTACATCGAAAACCCGCAGCAGAGCGGGATCACGCAGGACAGCTTCGATTTCAAGAACTGGGCCACCATCGGCGCCGAGGCTCTGGTGAAGGGCGGCTATACCGTGCAGGGCGACGATCTGACGGTCGAGCTGCGCCTGTACGACGTCTACCAGGCCAAGCAGCTCACCGGCAAAAGATACAACGGCAAGGTGAGGGATTTTCGCCGCATCGCGCACAAGTTCGCCGACGAGATCATCAACCAGTACACGGGCACCCCGGGCGTCTTCAACACGCGCCTCGCTTACGTCTCGACCGCCGCCGGCGCGCTCAAGGAAATTTATGTTTCCCACCTCGACGGCAACGAAAAGATGCAGGTGACCAACAACCGCTCGATCAACCTGTCGCCCTCCTGGAGTCCGGACGGCCGGATGCTGCTCTATTCGTCGTATCGCGAAGGCCAGAGGAACCTTTATCTGTTCGACGTCACCACGGGCAGGGAAAACCGGATCGCCGACCGGAGCGGCAACAGCATCGGCGGCCGGTGGTCGCCCGACGGACAGCATATCGTCGTTTCGTTCGAGCGCAGCGGCAACACGGACGTCTATCTGCTCGACCGGAGCGGAAAAACGCTCCGCCGCCTGACCGAGGACCGCGGCATCGACGTCTCGCCGACGTGGTCGCCCGACGGCAGCCGGATCGCTTTCGTTTCCAACCGCAGCGGCAGTCCCCAGATCTATGTCATGGACACCGGCGGCGCCAACCTGAAGCGGCTGACCTTTTCCGGTTCGTACAACACATCGCCCGACTGGTCGCCCAAGGGCGACAAAATCGTCTACACGGGCAGGGTCGGCGGGCGCTTTCAGCTCTTTACCGTGGGCGCGCAGGGCGGCGACGGGGTCCAGCTCACTTCGGGCGCGGGCGACAACGAGGACCCGTCGTGGGCGCCGGACGGCCGCTTCATCGCGTTTGCCTCGAACCGGGGCGGCCGCTACCATATTTACATGATGAAGGACGATGGAACCAACCAGCAAAGATTGACAGCTTCGGGGGGAGATGATACTAATCCGTCATGGTCCCCCCGGTTGGAATAACTCAGCAAAGAGGGGGGAAATAATGGACCGCTTGAACGCCTTACTGTGCGGATTTTTCATCTGCGCTTTTCTGCTTTTAGCCGGCTGCTCCAAGACCGCCACGACGCCGACCGGGCCCGATGCGGGCCTTTCCGGCTCCGACAATCTCGGACCGGGCAAAGGGGCGGCGGGTTCCAATCTGAAGGAGAACCCCACCGGAGCAGGAAGTCTCAGCGAGGCACAGAAAGGCAGGGGCACGGAAACTCCGCCCACCAGTCCGTTGAAGGAAGTTTACTTCGAGTTCGACAGCTTCAATTTGAACGACGCCGCGCGCACGATTCTCCGGACCAACGCCGAATGGATCAAGGCCAATCCGACGGTGCGGGTGGAGATCGAGGGCCATTGCGACGAGCGCGGGACCAACGAATACAACCTCGCGCTCGGCGCCAAGCGCGCGCAGGCGGCCAAGGATTATCTCGTCACGCTGGGAATCGGCGCCGACCGGCTGTCGACCATCAGCTACGGCGAGGAGCTCCCGGTGTGCAAGGAGCAGACCGAGGACTGCTGGAAAAAGAACCGCCGCGACCGCTTCGTTATTACGGCCGCGCGGCCGGCTTCTTGATAAACCTGTTGATCCTTTGGCCGCGGCGATCAGGGGCTGATTCTGCCGCTTGTTTTCCAGCGTTGTTGCATGAAGCGTCCTAAACTCTTATCCCTCGCGCTGGCGGCCGCGGCCCTTTCGGCCTGCTCCATTCCCCAACAGATCGACCTGATCGAACGGGAGCAGAAAACGCTGCGCAGCCAGAACCTGGCCAGCCGCAGCGACGTCGACAGCGTTCGCGCGAGCCTCGCCGACACGCGCGCCAACCTCGACCAATTGCACCGCGACGTCAACGCCCTCAAGGAAAAGGTCGAGGAGGTCCGCTACCAGCTCGACCGCCAGATCGGCCGGTCGACCAAAGAGGGCGACCAGAGAATCAAAGATCTGGAAGCGCGCGTCGGCAAGACGAGCGAGGACTTGAGGACCCAGGCGAGCCAGCTCGGTCAGATGAACGCCCAGTTGAAGGCTCGCGACGAGGAAATCCGCAAATTGAAAGAGGCGATGCAGGCGGTGGGCGCGGACGCGGCGTCGGCGCGCGCCGAGACGGCTTCGGTCCGGGCCGAGGCGTCCTCGCTCCGGGCCGTCAACGAGGCGCGCGAGAAGTCCGCCGCCGACGCCGAGAGCTCCAAGCGCGACTACGACGACGCCTGGCGGGTGGTCGAGCGCAAGGACTATCGCGCGGCGATCGTCAAATTTAGAGACTTTCTCAAGAAATATCCCAACAGCGAGCTGGGGGACAACGCGCAATATTGGCTCGGCGAGTGCCACTACGCGCTGAGGGAATTCGATCAGGCGATCCTCGAGTTCGATGCCGTGCGGCGCAAATATCCCAACGGCGCCAAAGTGCCGGCGGCGCTGCTGAAGCAAGGCTTCGCGTTCGCCGAGCTGGGCGATAAAGTGGACGCCCGCCTGATCTTGCAGGAGCTGGTCGATCGCTATCCCCAGTCGGAAGAGGCGGGGAAGGCCAAGAGCAAGCTGAAAACTCTCGGCTCTTGAGATCTCTTAAGCGGTTGCCCACTTCCACTGCGTTCATCATCATCCAGTCGTTTGTCGTTGCGAAGCCCGGCGGGCCGAAGCCGCGCGCTGATCGCTGATTCGCTTCCCGGAACCCATGGAGATTCTCCGCCACGTAGAAAATCGCCCGCTTTCGATTCCCCGGCCGATTTTGATGATGGGAAATTTCGACGGCGTCCACCTG
>DASWFA010000723.1:0-5091 GCA_036394475.1 Binatia bacterium | reverse complement strand
GCCGGTCCTGATTCTGACGCGGGACTCGGCGCTGGAATTCCTGGGGGAAGCGACCGTTGCGCCGGTCACGTCCACCGTTCGCGCTATCCCCTCCGAGGTCTTGCTGACCAGCGCGGACGGCCTGCCCCGGGATTGCGCCGTCAACCTCGACCACCTGCAAACCGTCTCGAAGGCGAAAATCGGCGCGCTGATCACGACGCTCGGCGCCGGCAGGATGCGCGAAGTGCGGGCGGCTTTGCTTTTCGCTCTGGGATTTTAAGCGCCGGCTCCCGACCCGGTTTATACCTCCACCCCCCCCTTCCGCCTCCCCCGCCCGATCAGCGTCCGCTCGAGCTTGGCGTTATAAACCTTCAGCAGCTCGGCCTTGACGGATTCCCCTTCGATGACCCCGAGCGCGTGCGCGATCGCCTGCAGGGTCGCCATCCCTTCGGGCTTGTGCTGGGCGCGCAGGTGAAACTTTTCCAGGTTCGGCGCGCCGATCTTCACCCGGGGCAGGTCTTTCAATTCGCGGTGGCGGTAAAGCACCTTGCTCGCCTGCCGCCAGGTGCCGTCGGGAACGATGAGCTGAATCGGGGTCGGCTCTCGCGCCACAAGCTCCTGATCCAGCTCCACGGCGTCGACGGCGGGGTAAAACAAAAAGGTCCGGTAGCGAGCGGTCAAGAAATCCGCCAGGTCGAGGGTTTCCCGGCTCTCGCCCCGCACCCGCATCTCACTGTTCACCAGCGCCTTCAGCGCGAGGCGGCCCGTATTGCTGCTGCGCTTCAGCTCGTTCACGTGAACGACCAGGCAGACCCTGGTCTTTAAATCGAGCCGCGGCATCGCGGCGCAGATACAGAGGGCCCGGGTCAGATAGCAGTCCGGGCACGGGTCTTTGGTTCGCTTACGGGCCATAGGGCTAATTCATTTTGACTGGGAGAAGCAAAATCGACTATCCTGCATATGCGTAGCGCGGATCAAGGGGTGATTTATTTTATCGGAATAGGCATGAGAGCGGATCGCACACCGGCCGGGCTCTTCGCGATCGTCCTGACGCTTCTGGCGCTTTTCTGCTGCCGCCCGGGGGCCGCCGCGGAGAGCGAGCGGGAAAAAGTCGAGGCCGCCAAAAAAGAAGGCCCGGTCTACTGGTACGGCTCGATGAACGTCGACGACGCCGCCGCGCTCATCGCCGGGATCAACAAGAAGTACCCGTTCATCGAGATCAAAAGATTTCGCGCCGCCAACGCGCCCGTGCTGAGCAAGCTCGACGTGGAGGCGCGGGCGCGCGGCCTGAACTCCGACCTGATCGATCTGGACGGATTTTACGTGGCGCAGGCGCTCAAGCGGAATTACTGGGTTCGCTACGTCTCGCCCGAGCTGTCCGCCTACCCGAAAGAGCTCGCCGACGCGGCGGGCCGGTGGTCGGGCTTTTTCCTGCTGCCGCAGGTAGTGATCTACAACACGAACCTGGTGCCGGCCGCGGGGGCGCCCAAAAATTACAACGACCTGCTCGACCCCAGGTGGAAAAACCGCATCTCGATCCCCGATTCGGCGGTCACCTGGTACCACGGCATGCTGCAATACATGGGCGCCGAGAAGGGGCGCGCGTTCATGAAGCGGCTCACGGCGCAAAATGTTTACGTCCAAGCGGGAAACCGCATGATGGTCGAGCTCGCCATGGCGGGCGAGCACGCGATCGGCATCGCCGCCTACGCCCACCGCATCGGCCAGTACCAGAAAAAGGGCGCGCCGATGGGCTGGATCAAGGACGACGTGCTCATCACCACGCCGCAGGCGATCGGCGTCAGCGGCTACGGCAAGGCGCCGAACGCGGCGAAATTGATCGTCGACTTTACCCTCTCGCAGGAAGGCCAGACGATTCTCCGCCGCTCCGGGAGAATTCCCGCAAATCCAAAGGTCGACGCCGATCCGCCCGAGCTCATCCGGGGGCGCAAGCTTTTCTACTCCGACATCATCGACGGCGGCGCCCGCTACAACGAAATCAACGACGAGTTTTTGAAGCTGTTCGGCGCGCGTTAGGCCGTCTTGACGACGCAATCGATTGTCGCATACGGTCTTAGGGAGTCGCCATCACTATACCCTGAGCGGCGAGAATCCGAAGCTCGCCGACTTCCTGGAGCCGGGCTTCGCGCCGCGCGAGGGCGAATGGTTCCCCCAGCGCGGGCCGGACAAGTTCCTGGGCTCGGATCTCGAGCAGCGGCTGAAGACGCGGGGTATCAAGACCGTGATCGTCTGCGGCACCTCGGCGCAAGGCGTGGTGGTCGGCACCGGCAGCGGCTCGGCGCAGCGCGGCTATAAAGTCATCGTGCCGGTCGACTGCATGTCGTCCGAAGATCCGTATATGGAGCAATACGCGGCCTGGCACATGTTCAAAGGCGGGCCGGCGGTCATCACGAGCCAGACGACGCTCACGCGCGGCGACATGATCAAGTTTTGATCGATGGGCGGGAGGCGCGAGCAGAGACGGAAGTCCAATAAACAAAGATTGCGAAAAAAAACCGGGGGCGGAAGCGCGCCGCGCCGTCCCCCCCGGAAGCTCGTCGAAGCTGCGTCCCGCTAGGGCAGGTATTGAATGCGCTCCCAGCTGAAAATATCGGCGGAGCGCGGATCGATGGTCAGCTTGATCCATTCGTCGGCCGCGGTCGAGCCCTCCACCGTGAGGCGCGTCAGGTTCGGCACCGCCTGGGTGGCGTGGATCAGGCCCGTGGCGCTCGCCGGGTTGGCGAGCGGGTGGTCCGTCCCGTAGACGTGCGAGTCGCCGTTGATGAGCAGCACCGGCCGGCCGAAGTGAACGGCCAGGTCCGCCAGTCTGTGCACGAAGGTCGTGTAATGATCGAGCCCGTCGCCGCCGGGTAGGATCTGCGCCGGGTCCCACATGTCCGCCTGCAGGCCGATGAGCACGGCTTTGGCGTCGTCGGCTTCCGCCCGGGCGAACGCCGCTTCGAGCCAGCGAATGTCCGCCGCGGTGCGCTCGCTCGCCTCCTGGGCCTGGGCCGCCGGGTTGCAGAGCGGACAGGTCCAGGGCAGCGTGTCGTTGTTCGAGCCGGGCATGTTCAAAGTCACGAAGACCACTTGCGACTCTTCCCACATCACGTTCTCGACGAACTGGGCGTCGGCCGGATAGGCCGGATCGAAGGCTTCCGACTGGCTCGACACCTGCTTCTTGCGCCCGCCGAGGGTGTAGCCGGGGTCGGGGAAAAACAGCTCGCGAACGCTCGCCAGCTCGTACAGCGGATAGCCGCTGAATAATTCCTTCTTCTTATGGCAATCGGTCCATTCGTTGTCGCCCGGCGTGTACACGACCGGGTCTTTGAACTGCTCGAACAAGTCGAAGATCCCCTGGTTCCAGCCGGGGACCGAGCCCGCCGGAATAGGATTCAGGCCGACGCCCGTGCAGGGCATGCTGCCGGAGTGGATGTCGCCGATGTGCAGCACGAGCCGCACCTTGGGATCGGAGTTGATCGAGTCGATCAACAGCGGCGCCTTGGCGAGCAGGTCCAGGCTGTAGGGCCAGTCGCCGTAAACCGCCAGCGTGAGCGTGTCGGCCGACCCCGCGTTGATCGGCGTGCCGTTGCCGGCCCCGGCGACGCCGGCGGCGCCGACCGCGAGCGCGCCGCAGAGGGCGGCGATGAGGATGCGGGTTTTATTCATTCGAGTCTCCTTCTCGTTGTCGTGTTGGGAACAGTCGAAACCGGCCGCGTTTGAATGCGGCCGAATCTAGCTCGGGGTCGTTAACGGAGTGTTTTGGGAATATGAAGACTTGGTGAACGGGGCTGCGTCATCCAATGGGCTGCGCCGGCCGCCGCTTATTTTACGGCGCGATGATTTCGAGCCTTACGGCGCGTTCGTCGGGTCCCAGCAGGTGCGGAGGTTTTCATCGAAGCCGTCGAGCGCCCGCATGTCCTCGTCCGAAAGCTCGAAATCGAAGACATCGGCGTTTTCGAGTATGCGGCGCGGCTTGGATGATTTGGGGATGACGACGAAGCCCTTCTGCAGCCCCCAGCGGATAAGGATCTGCGCCGTCGATTTGGCGCCGGCGGGGCGGGAGAATTTGTCCAGGAGCGGCAGCCTGGACCAGCCGGGCGGGCGATCGCCGTTGGCGGAGTATTTCTTCGCCAGCGCGACGAGCTTCGGATCGGCGAGCCGCCGCCCGTGCGTCAGCGGGCTGTACGCCTCGATGACGACGCCTCTCGCGGCGCAGAAGTCGACCAGATCGCGCTGGGATAAATAGGGGTGAATCTCGACCTGGTTCACCGCCGGGACCGTCCGGCTCTCGGCGAGAAGCCCGGTCATGTGCCGGATCGTATAGTTGCTGACGCCGATCGAGCGCGCCTTCCCCTCGGCGCGGAGCTTTTCGAAGACTTCCCAGCTCCGCCGCCGTTGGCGCACGGGGAAATGGATCAGGTAGAGATCGACGTAGTCCATCGCGAGATTCCGAAGACTCGCGTCGAGCGCGCCTTCGGGATCGCCGTGATCGTCGTTCCATAATTTCGTCGTGACGAAAATGTCCTCCCGGCCGAGCCCGCTCGCGCGGATGGCGGCGCCGACGCTCGCTTCGTTGCCGTAGCCGGCGGCGGTGTCGATGAAGTTGCACCCGAGATCGAGGGCGCGGTTCAGGGCGCCGAGGGAGTCACTCTCGGATTGTGCGCCCCACGAGCCGCCGATCGCCCAGGCGCCGAAGCCGATTTCGGAGACATTGAAGCCGTGTTTGCCGAAGGGACGGGTGTGCATGAGAACCTGAATTATCGAGCAGGCGCGACCGAATCGCGCAACACCAGCCGCGGCGGAATTTTCACGGCCGGCAGTCGCGCCGCCGGCCCGGTCTCGATGAGCTTGAACAGCATTTCAGCGGCGGCGGTCGCGACGGTTTCGACCTGGTGATCGACGGTGCAGAGCGCGGGTGTCGTTTGCTCGGAGAGCACCATGTTGTCGAAGCCGAAGATGGAGAAATCGCGCGGGATCACATAGCCGGCCTTTTGCAGGCCCCACATCGCCCCCGCGGCAACGTCATCGTTGATCGCCAGCAGGGCGGTCGGGCGGCGTTTTGCGCCGAGCAGTTTTCGCGCGACCGCATGGCCGAGGCGCAGGCCGGCC
>DASWFA010000722.1:0-1741 GCA_036394475.1 Binatia bacterium | reverse complement strand
AAGCCCGCGCGCGGGTCCAGCCGGCTTTTTGTAATTCGCGCGCCGCACGGGCGCTGGTCGCTTCGTCGGGTCAGGCGCAGAAGAGAATGAGCCATGTGTTTTTCGGCACGTCGAGCTCGGCCAGGCGCTGGGCCGGGCGCTCGGGCGGAATTCTGAGCGCGCCCGGCGCCCGCCCGTTGTCGCCGTCCATGCTCCGCTCGGAGCGCACGTCAAGCAGCAGCATCGGCGCGCCCGACTCCCCGAGCCGCCGCATCTCGTCGATCGAGATGTGGAGGTCGTCTTCCCCGCGGTTCGCCGCCTGCACCGGCGCGGGCGGCGCGATGTCATGGGATAAAACGGGCCGCGCTTTTTCCACCAGCTCATCCGCGCGCAGCGTGCGCCGCCCGTCGCGCTTCAAGAACATGAGCGTGCCGCCGTGGAGGGCGACCGAGAAAAGCACCACGAAGCAGGCGATGAAAAACATCCGCTCGCTGCCGGCCAGCCCGGCGAAGACCGGCACGAGCACCAGCAGCAGGGAGCTGAGCCCGCGCGGGCCGAACCAGGCGATCAGGACGCGGCTCTTCCAGTCGAGGGCGGTGCCGGCGAGCGCGACGAAAAAAGCCACCACGCGGATCAGCACGACGGAGATGGCGAAGAAAAACGTGTACAGGTCGAGCACGGTGAAACCGCGCCAGATGAGCGAGCTGCCGAAGAGCACGAAGGCGAACAGGAGCGCCATCTCGGCGGTGGTCTCGCCGTACTCGACGAAGCAATCGCACAGCTCGACGTCGAGCGCCGCGATCGTGAGCCCGGCGGCGAAAGCGGCCAGAAAGCCGCTGCCGTGGACCGACTCGGCCGCGGCGTAAGCGGCGAACGCGACGCCGAGCGAGTACAGCGACTCGTAGTCGCGCCGGACCCCGACCTTGCGGCGGATCATGTCGAGGGCGGCGAGCGCGAGGAGCCCGACGGCGATGCCCGCGCCGGGGCCGAGCAGAAAAAAATCCATGCCGAAGCGCGCCCAGGCGAGCGCGTCGAGCGACCGGCCGCCGCCGAGAAAGGGCATCGCCATGAGAATGATCGGCAGCAGGACGACGTCGTTGAGGCCGCTTTCGAGGCGCAGCGCGAGCCGGACCGAATCGGGGAGCGCCGGGCGGCGGATCAGTCCGCGCAGCATGACCGGATCGGTCGATGCCAGGGCCGCGCCCAGAATCGCCGCGTCCGCCGGATGGAGATCGAGCAGGAACCAGCCGGCGAAAGCCACGAGCGCGGCGGTGAGCAGCGTGCCGGGACCCACGACCAGGAAAGCGAGCCGCGCGTGGCGGCGGACCTCCGCGATGCTGATGCTCACGGCGTCGGTGAAAAGCACCAGGGTCAGGCTCAGCGTGGCGACCACCCGGAGGATCGGCGAATCGAGACCCACGTCGAGCAGCCCCAGCCCGGCCGGGCCGAGGGCCGCGCCGAGCGCCAGGAAGACCGCGACCTGGGGCAGATCGCTCCGGTCGATGAAGCCGGAGAGCAGCGCCGCGATGATGATCACGGCGCCCACCAGCCCGAGCGTCAGGACGAAAAATTGCGGCGTGAAAACGACATCCATCGGAGCTACCTCCCTGGACCATAGCAGTTCGGCCTCGGGGCCTACAACGGCTCGGACGCCGCGGCTTGAGCGGGCGGTTAATAGGTTTAGACTTGAAGAGGAAGAGGAGGTTACGATGTTCAGCGATCCAGTCGACGCGGAGAATCTGGACCGGATGGACCCCGAGTA
>DASWFA010000721.1:0-1808 GCA_036394475.1 Binatia bacterium | reverse complement strand
ACTTTCTCAAGGCGGCGCAAAAGCTCCGGCCAATGGCGCACGCGTACGACCGCATCGCGCGGGAGCTGTCCAGGCAGCGCCTGGCGAAAAAACGCCGGGAGCGCCTGGATGTCCTGCTGGGGAAGAGAAAAGCCGAGATTCTCGCGGCGCTCACCGAGCTCCATCTCGGGAAAGCCTTTGTCGAGGATCTGGCCGAGCGCCTGAAGCAGGCGCACGACCGCCTGGGCAAGCTGGAAGCCGGCGTGGCGCGCGCCCGGGGCAACGAGAAGAAGCAGGCGCTCGCCGAGATCGACCGCATTCTGACCGAATCGGAGATGCCGCCGGCCGAGCTCAAGCAGAAAGTCGCCGCCATCCGGGAGGGCGAGGCCAAGGCGAACCAGGCGAAAAAGGTCCTGACCGAGTCCAATTTGAGGCTCGTCATCACGATCGCGAAAAAATACGCCAACCGCGGGCTGCCGTTCCTCGACATGGTCCAGGAAGGCAACATCGGCCTGATGCGCGCCGTGGAAAAGTTCGATTACCGCCTGGGCTACCGCTTTTCCACCTATGCCACGTGGTGGATCCGCCAGTCGATCACGCGCGACATCCACAACTCGGCGCGCACCATCCGCCTGCCCGTCCACGTGATCGAGGACCGGAACCGGCTGCTCCGCACGGTGCACTACCTGCTGCGCAAGCTCGGCCGCGAGCCGCGCCCGGAGGAGATCGCTTCCGAGATGGGCCTGGAGCTGGACGACGTGAAGCGGATGCTGGGACTCGTGGGCGAGCCGGTGTCGCTCAGCACGCCGATCGGCGACGACGGCGAAAGCCGCCTGGAAGACCTGGTCGAGGACCGCCACTCGCCCAAGCCGATGGACCAGGCGATGGACGCGCACCTGCACGCGCAGATCCGCAAGGCGCTGGCGACCCTGCCGCCGCGGCAGGAGAAGGTCATCCGCATGCGCTTCGGCGTCGGCGAGCCGCGCGATTATACCCTGGAAGAGCTGGGGGACAAGTTTTCGGTCACGCGCGAGCGCATCCGGCAGATCGAGGCCACGGCGCTGCGCCGGCTGAGGTCGCCTTTCCGGGCGCTGAAGAACTAAGCGAGTTCGCGGAAGCGGGCTTTAAGGCGTTAGCGAGAAGTCCGGGCTCTGGCCGCAGATGCCGGGGAAAACGACGCTGCAGACCCGGATGCGCGCGGTCGTTATAGGCGTCTTGGTGGTAGGACCTTTGGTCAGATTCGCCGTGCCGGTGTTGGGAACGCTGCTGACAAGGGTCTTGTAGGTATCGCCGCTATTCGCCGAAAACTCTATTTTTACGTTCCCGCCAAATCCACTCCAGTCCCAAGTTATGGTCGGCGGCGGCGCGCCCGATGTCCAGGCGCTGGCGCCGGTCGGCGACGTCACGTCAATATGAAAGCCGGCTGTCGGGAAGTCCGACGTGTTCAAAAACACTGAAATCTTGCCGTTCGGCACCGCCAGGTCGGGTTTATTGTCGGTAAGGGTATTGGTATTGAAATTCCCCACCGCCACATCGAAGTTGCCGATGCCGCCGCCGGTGGCTTTGAGGGCGGTGGCTCGCGAGAAGGTGCCGTCGCCGACGCCCGGAAAGACGGTGACCGTATGCCCGGGGAATTGCACGGTCGCGAGGTCGAGGACGCCGTCGCCGTTAAAATCCGCCGCCGCCATGGCGACGGGGATTTTGCCGATGGACACTTTTTTTGTCTTGGGAAAAGTCCCATCGTTATTGCCTAAATGAATGGTTACCAGCTTGCTCTGCTGACCCGCTACGGCCAGGTCTTCCTTCCCGTCTCTATCGAAGTCGCCGCT
>DASWFA010000720.1:0-9373 GCA_036394475.1 Binatia bacterium | reverse complement strand
CCACCACAGCCCGCCGTAGGCGACGTAGGCGAGCGAGATCGCGACGACCATCAGGAAAGAGGGCAGCACGAAGGCGAGGCCGACGAGCGTGGCGCCGGGGACGCCGCCCTCGAAATAGCCGATGGCGATGGCGACCTGGGCCGCCAGCGGCCCCGGCATGATCTGCGCCAGCGCGAGCGACAGCTTGTAGGTGTCCTCGGTGATCCAGCGGCGGCGCTCGACCAGGTCCCGATACATGAAGCCGACCAGCGCGGCCGGCCCGCCGAAGCCGATCGCGCCGAGCTTGAGAAAATATCCGACCAGCGGCCGCAGCCCGATGCCGGCCTCGGCCGGAGCTTCCGCCGGTTGGGAATCGGATGAGGTCATGGCGCTTCTCCTCCGTCAGTGATGCAGTTGAATCTTTTATATAACAGTTGTATCTTCAAGTCAAAGGACCCCCGCATGCCGGATATGCAGGAAACCGAAAGCCGCTGGCTGCTGCTCATTCACCAACTGCCGCCCAAGCCGGATTACTTCCGGGTGAAGATCTGGCGCCGGCTCCAGCGCCTCGGCGCGGTCGCGATCAAAAACTCCGTCTACGTTTTGCCCCGGACCGATCAGACCCAGGAAGACTTCCAGTGGGTCCTGCGGGAGATCGTCGCGGGCAAGGGCGAAGGATCGATTTGTGAGGCCGGTTTTGTCGACGGTCTTTCCAACGGGCAGATAGAGGCCTTGTTCCAGACCGCGCGGGAGGCGGACTACCGGCGGCTCGCCGGGGAGGCCCGGCGGCTGCAAAAAGCGCCGGCGGCCAAAAAAAAGATCCCAGACGGCCGGCGCGCGCAGGCCGAAACGGACGCCGCCCGGCTGAGGAAGCGCCTCACGGAGATCGTCGCGCTGGATTTCTTCGGCGCGCCCGGCCGCGAGGCGGTCGAAGGGCTGATCCATGGAATCGAGGCGCGCATGCGGAAAAAGTCGGGCCGGCCCGCTGTCAAGTTTTCGGCGGCCCGCCCGCAGAGCCTCAAAGGCAAGACCTGGGTCACCCGCAAGGGGATTCACGTCGACCGCATGGCCAGCGCCTGGCTCATCCGCCGCTTCATCGATCCGGCAGGCCGCTTCAAGTTCGTCCCCGCTAAAGGTTACCGACCACTCTCGGGCGAGGTCCGCTTCGACATGTTCGAAGCGGAGTTCACGCACGAAGGGGACCGGTGCTCCTTCGAGGTGTTGATCGATCGCCTCGGCATCGACGACGCCGCGCTCGCGCCGATCGCGCAGATCGTACACGATATCGATTTGAAAGACGCCAAGTTCGGCCGCCCGGAAACTGCGGGCATCGATCGGCTGATCGCCGGGATCGCGATGGCTCACAAAGAGGACGAGAGCCGGCTCGCTCGCGGCTCTGCTCTCTTCGACGACCTGTACGAGTATTTCAAGCGCAAGCGGGGCTGAGCCGCGCGCGCGACGCCTATCCATACCGGTAAACGGTGCTAGGAAGGAAGCTGCATGGATTCAGGTTATGGAAAGGAGAGTTTTTTATGCAGAATACATGGAAAGGCGCCGCGCTCGCCGCCGCGTTCATTTTGCTCGGCGCGCCCACGGCCATCGCCGCACAGGCAAAGCTCGACACGGGCAAGATCGAGCAGCTAACGGGCGCCCAGGGAGAGTTGAACGAAAAAGAGGGAGTTTTCAAAGTCAGCGTCCCGCGCAGCGACCTCAACGTCGACGTCGGCGGCGTGAAGCTCACCCCGCCGATGGGCCTCACGTCCTACGCGGCGTTTATGAAAGCCGGCGCCCAGACCATGGTGATGGGCGACACCACGCTGCTCGAAGACCAGGTCAATCCCGTGATGAGCGTCGCGCTGGACAACGGCCTGGAAGTCACGGCGCTGCACAACCATTTTTTCTGGGATTCGCCGAGAGTCATGTTCATGCACATCGGCGGCATGGGCGATGAAGAGAAGCTCGCCGCCGCGGTGGGGAAGGTCTTCGCGAAGATCAAGGAGACGAGCGGCGGCAAGGGGCAGATGCCGATAGCCGATCTCGACCCGGGCAAGACCTCGCTCGATCCCAAAAACATCGAGTCCATCATCGGCGCGAAGGGCCAGCTGGCGAACGGGGTTTACAAGATCACGATCGGCCGCGCGACCAAGATGAACGGCCATACGGTCGGCAACGCGATGGGCATCAACACCTGGGCGGCGTTTGCCGGGAGCGACCGGCAGGCGGTCGTCGACGGCGACTTCGTGATGCTGGAGAAGGAGCTGCAGCCCGTGCTCAAGGCGCTCCGCGCCGCCGGGATCAACATCGTCGCGATCCACAACCACATCGAGACGGAATCGCCCCGCGTCGTCTTTCTTCACTATTGGGGCATCGGCCCGACGGGCGATCTCGCCAAGGGTTTGAAAGCCGCGCTGGATACCCAAAAGAAATGAAACGTTTCGACAATATCTTGCGGGTGGCAATTCTTTCCTCCGGCAATCGTGAGTCGAGGAGGAATACGACCGCCGAAAACAGCCGATTCTCAGATTTGTTCAGGGCGTTCGCCGCCGCGCGGATATCCGCTGAGCCTGCGATATACCACGATGAATTTTGCGACGATGTTCAAGAACAGCTCATGGGGGTCGACGGCGTTCTGGTATGGGTCAATCCGATCGAGGACGGACGGGACAGGTCCGTTCTCGATTCTATGCTTCGTGAGGTCGCAGGCGCCGGGGTTTTTGTCAGCACGCACCCCGACGTCCTTCTGAAGTTGGGGACAAAAGAAGTTCTCTATCGCACGCGCAATCTCGAGTGGGGCTCCGATACGCATTTATACGGCGCCATGGATCAGATGATGAAAGAGCTGCCTTCGCGGCTAGCAACGGGCAAGGCCCGAGTGCTCAAGCAACATCGCGGCAACGGTGGAAACGGCGTCTGGAAAATCCAGCTGCCAGGAGGCGGCTTTGTGCCGCAGCCCGAATCTATCGTGTGTGTCCGCCACGCCAAGCGTGGTTGCAGCGAAGAGCAGATCACGCTGGGCGAATTCTATCATATATGCGAGCCCTACTTCTCCGCCGATGGCCGGATGATCGATCAAGAATATCAGGAGCGGCTCCCGGAAGGTATGGTTCGCTGCTATCTCGTACAGGACAGCGTCGTCGGCTTTGGCCATCAGGCGATCAATGCGCTGTTTCCCGCGCCGCCGGGCGCGCCCGCGACGGCAGCGCCTCCGCCCGGGCCGCGGTTGTACCATCCGCCGTCCATGCCGGAATTCCAGACCCTTAAACGCAAGCTGGAACAGGAGTGGGCGCCGGCAATGCAGCGGCTGTTGGAAATCGAGACCGAGAGTCTTCCGATTCTCTGGGATTGCGATTTCCTGCTCGGTCCGAAAGGAGGCATCGGTGAAGATGCCTATGTTCTTTGCGAGATCAACGTCAGCAGCGTTGCGCCGTATCCCGAATCCGCCGTGCCTTACGTCGTCGATGCGTCAGCGGCTCGCGCGCAGGCCGCGCGGCGCGCGCGCGGCGGTAAAAGAGACTGAGATGCCGGCACGAATTGTTATTATCTGTTCGCTGCTGATTATCGTTATGGCAATAACGGGAAATCTCGACGCCGGAGAAGCTCCGCTGCGGATCGTGCAAACGATACCTTTGCCGAACGTCGAAGGGCGTATCGATCATCTGGCGATCGACATCAAAGGTCAGCGGCTGTTCGTTGCCGCACTCGGCAACAACACGGTGGAGGTTGTGGATCTTAAAGCGGGCAAGCGCACCCGGACGATCGGCGGCTTGCGCGAGCCGCAGGGCGTCGGATTCATTTCCGAGTTCAATAAGCTGTTTGTCGCCAATGCGAAAAGCGGCGCCTGCGACATCTTCGACGGCGACTCCTTCAAGCCCGTCAAGAGTGTCAAGTTTTCGGCTGACGCCGACAACGTCCGCTACGATTCATCTACGGATCGGGTCTACGTCGGCTATGGCGACGGCGCGCTCGGCGTCGTCGCCGCCGCGAGCGGGGAGCGCATCGGCGACATCAAGCTCGACGGCCATCCGGAATCGTTTCAGTTGGAAAAGAACGGCCCGCGCATCTTCGTAAACATCCCGACGGCGCGGAAGATCGCGGTCGTGGATCGCGCCAAGGCCGCTGTCATCGGCTCGTGGACGGTCGAGGGCCGGGATAATTTTCCGATGGCGCTCGACGAAGAGCATCATCGGCTATTCGTTGTGACGCGGAAACCCGCGAAGTTAGTGGTCTTCGATACCGAGTCGGGACGGATTGTAGCGAGCCTGGACGCGCCTGGGGATGCCGACGACGTTTTTTACGACGCCGCAAAGCGTCGGATTTACGTTTCGGGCGGTGAAGGCGCGATCGGCGTTTTTCGGCAGGTCGATGCGGATCGTTACGAGGCCGTCGGAAAAATAGCGACGGCCGCAGGCGCGCGCACGTCTCTCTTTGTGTCGGAACTTGGCCGGCTGTATCTTGCGGCGCCGCATCGCGGCAGCCAAACCGCGGAGATCCGCGTTTACGAAACTCAGCCGTAAACGGCGGCGATGAAGATCCGCCGCCTATTTCTTCCGCTTGCCGCATTTTTGCTTTTGCCCGCCGCGGCTTGGGCTTATCGCCCTTTCGTCTCGACGGACGCCGCCGTCGCCGACGTCAAAGAGCTGGAGATCGAGATCGGCTATTTCAATTTGGAGCGCAACAAGGGAAATAGCACGTTCATTATTCCCCAGGCGGTGCTCAACTACGGTGTGATTCACAACCTTGAGCTCGTCGCCGAATTCGCCGTCGAAGAACCTCGACACAGCTCCACCCGGCTCGTCGACTTCGCGCTATCTCTGAAAGCCGTTCTTAAAGAGGGCATCTTGCAGGAGAAGGACGGCGTCAGCTTCGCCGTCGAGGCCGGGGCGCTTCTACCGTCCACGAACAAAGAAGAAAAAAGATTCGGGTTCCAAGGGATCGGGATATTGAGCGGAAGGCTGGCGCCGCTGACGGCTCATGTGAACTTCGGCGGCGGTGTCGACAGGGCGCATCACAATCCTTTTGTGGTGTGGGGAGTGATCGCCGAGCTACCCGTCGCTCCGACATTTAGATTGGTGGGGAGATCAACGGCGAGAGCGTCAGCGGCCACGCCGGCGCGAGTTCCGGTCTGCTCGGCGTCATTTGGAAGACTTCATTGCGAAATTTATCTTTCGACGCTGGTGTCCGCAGAGGCATCTCCGGCGCTGCGCCGCCATGGGCCTTCACGGCGGGGCTCACCTGCGCGGTTTCGTTCGCGCCCGCCGAAGGTCAATGACCGGATCGGGGCCGGTGGAAAATCGCGTCAAAGAGCGATATAAATTTTCCGACACGATCATGCTCAAGGTCATACCCGTAGAAGAAGCGGTCGGGCTCCCCCTGGCGCACGACATCACGGAAATCGTTCCGGGCAAGCACAAGGGGCCGGCGTTCCGCCGCGGCCACGTGATCCGCCCCGAAGACGTCTCCAAGCTCCTCGACGTCGGCAAGGCGCATATCTACGTGATGGAGCTGGACGCCGGCGAGCTGCACGAGGAGGACGCCGCCAGGCGATTGGCCAAAGCGGCGGCCGGACCCAACATTCGACTCACCGAGCCCACCGAGGGCCGGGTCAACCTCATCGCCGAGGCCCCCGGCCTGCTCAAGATCGACGCGGCGCGGCTCGTCGAGTTCAACGCGCTGGGGGATTTGATCCTGGCGACGCTCCCGAGCGACCGCTACGTGAAAAAAGGCGAGGTCATCGCCGGCACGCGGACCATTCCCGTCGTCGTCAAGGAAGAGCTGGTCCAAAAGGCCGAGGCGATCGCCAAAGGCGAGCCGATCGTGACCGTGGTCCCGATTCCGCCCCGGCGCGTGCACTTGATCGTCACCGGCAGCGAGGTGTACACGGGGAGAATCCAAGACGGCTTCGGGCCGGTGGTCGAGAAAAAGCTCGCCGAGCTGGGGACCGGGCTCGCGAGCAAGCAGCTCGCGAACGACGACCCCGACATGATCGCCGGGATGATCCGGGACGCCGGGCGCGCCGGCGCCGACCTGATCCTCGTCAGCGGCGGCATGTCGGTCGACCCCGACGACCAGACGCCCGAAGGCATCCGCCGGAGCGGCGCCCGGGTCGAGTCGCACGGCTTCCCCGTGCTCCCCGGCTCGATGTTCCTGCTGGCCTATTTACAGGACACGCCGGTGCTCGGGCTTTCCGGCTGCGTGATGCACGATCCGTTCACCGCTTTCGACGTGCTCCTGCCCCGGCTTCTGGCCGGCGAGAAGGTCGCGCGCGCGGACATCGTCGCGATGGGGCTCGGGGGCTTGCAGAAAAAACACGATCATTAAAAAAAACATTCGGCTTTCGCCGATCGGCTTTCGGCTGAAAAAAAAGGAGGACGAAAAAATGATGGTGTTAAAGACTCTCGAAGAGCGCTGCGACCCGCGCTGGTCGGCCCTGCTGGTGGTCGACGTGCAGAACGACTTCGCCAGCCCCAAGGGGGCGGCGGCCGAGCGCGGCGAGGACATGACCGATTCGCTGGCGATGGTGCCGCGGCTCGTCCGGCTGATCGACGCGGCGCGCGCGGTCGGGCTCACCAATATTTACATCCAGACCATCCACGGCGAATGGACCGACACGCCGAGCTGGATGTACCGCGCGTCGCAGCAGAAAAAACTGAATTCCTGCCGCGAGGGCACCTGGGGCGCGGAGTTCTTCGAGGGCATCCGCCCGCTCCCGAGCGAGCGCATCGTCAACAAGCACCGCTACAGCGCGTTCATCAACACGGACTTGAACACCGTGCTCCGGGCCAAGGGCATCGAGAGCGTGCTGGTGACCGGCATCGCGACCAATGTCTGCGTCGAGACCACGGCGCGCGACGCCTACATGTTCGACTACTACGTCACGCTGATCGGCGACTGCGCCGCCGCCTACGACCGGAAATCGCACGAGGGGACGCTGGAGAACATCCGCCGGCACTTCGGCCTGGTGGCCGACTCCGACGAGATCATCCGGATCTGGGAAGGGCTGGGGCGGAAAAAAGCCGCGGCAAGATAATTTTAAATTTTGAATGATTAATTTTGAATTTAATTTAAAACTCAAAATTCAAAATTAAACAGCGCCCGGCTACTTCATGAAGTCCGCGTTGATCCGATCGAGAAACTCCGCCGGAGGCTGGAGCTCCTCCTGGCCGAGTTCGGCGAGCGGGGTGTCGCCCAGATTGAGCTCGGTGGCGAAGTCGGGCCGGCTCGCGTCGTAGTAGATCAACCCGGTCAAGAACTTTCCCTCGGCCACCGACGCGTGGATCATCTGCAGCGCCTGCATCTGGCTCGACGGGTCGTAATCCTTGCCGAGCTTGTGCAGCAGGATGCGCGAGCCGTCGTGCATCGTGACCATGTGGTCGGTGCCTTCCTTGTAATCCGCCTCGATGTTCTCGTACGGCGGGATGAAGTCGATCTCGTGGATCGGGTCGAGGTGCTCCTTCACGTATTTCAGGCTCTTGGTCGAGCCCTCGTGGTTGTTGAACGTGACGCACGGGCTGATGACGTCCAGGATCGCGCTGCCTTTGTGCGCCAGCGCGCCCTCGATCAGCGGCGCGAGCTGCTTGCGGTCGCCGGAAAAGCTCCGGGCGACGTAGGTCGCGCCGAGCACGATCGCGAGCTCGCAGATGTCGAGCGCCGGGATGTCGTTGACCTTGCCGCCTTTCATCACGCTGCCCTTGTCGGCGGTGGCCGAGAACTGGCCCTTGGTGAGGCCGTAGACGCCGTTGTTCTCGACGATATACGTGATGTTCACGTTCCGCCGCATCATGTGGCAAAAGTTGCCGAGCCCGATCGCCGCCGTGTCGCCGTCGCCCGACACGCCGATCGGGATCAGCGTGTGGTTGGCGAGGTTGGCGCCGGTCGCCACGGCCGACATGCGGCCGTGCACGGCGTTGAAGCCGAACGACTGGCTCAAAAAGTAGGCCGGCGTCTTGGACGAGCAGCCGATGCCGGAAAGCTTGACGACTTTCCGCGGGTCGACGCTGCTGTCGAAGAAAGCCCGCATGACCGACGCCGAGATGGCGTCGTGGCCGCAGCCGCGGCACATCGTCGAAGGGGCGCCCTCGTAGTCCTTCTCGGTCAGATTGACGCGATTAGTTTTTTCTCCTGCCATTTCGATTCCTCTTTCATGTCTCCGTCGTGGTGTTGGCGGATCTGCCGGACGACCTCCAGGGTCGTCACCGGCAGGCCGTCGTAGATCAACACGCTCACGATCTTCTCGCCCAGCTCGGGCCACTCGTCCTTGAAGATCGAGGCCATCTGGGCGTCGCGGTTTTGCTCCACCAGATAGACGACGTCGTTCGCCGCGACGAACTTCCTCGTCTCCTCGGTCAAGGGCAGGGCCCGGAGCAGCAGATGATTGGTCTTGAGGCCCGACGCCTTCAAGCGGTCGCGCGCCTCGCGCACCGCCTCGTGGCTCGAGCCGAAGCAGATGACGCCCGTCTTGACGCCTTCGCTCGTTTCGATGATCGGCTTGGGGACGAAATGGCGGGAGGTCTCGAACTTTTTCCTCAAGCGGTCGAGGGTCTCCTTGTAGTCCTTTTCGTCTTCCGAGTAGCGCGCGTCGGCGTCGTGCCCCGAGCCGCGCGTGAAGTACGACGCCTTGCGGTTGGGGTTCCCCGGAATCGTCCGGTACGGGATGCCGTCGCCGTCGGCGTCGAAATAGCGGCGGAATTTCTTCCCCTGCTTCTCCCACTGCTCCAGATCGGCCGCGTTCAAGAGCTTGCCGCGGTCGAACGGCTCTTTTTCGAGCTTCAGCGGGTCCGAAGACCAGAGGTTCATCCCCAGGTCGAGGTCCATCATGACGAAGACCGGCGTCTGGAAGCGCTCGGCGTAGTCGAAGCTCTTGCGCGAGAGGTCGAAGCAGGACTTCATGTCGTGGGGAATCAGGATAAGGTGCTTGGTGTCGCCGTGCGAGGCGTAGTACATGAGCTGGATGTCCGCCTGCTGGGTGCGGGTGGGCAGCCCGGTCGAGGGGCCGCCGCGCTGGATGATGAAAAAGACGCACGGGATCTCGGCGAAATAGGCGAGCCCGATCGCCTCGTTCATGAGCGAGAGGCCCGGCCCCGAGGTCGAGGTCATCGACCGGGCGCCGGCCCAGCCGGCGCCGACGATCATGCTCACGGCGGCGATCTCGTCCTCCGCCTGCACGATGGCGTAGTTGACCTTGCCGTTGTGTTTTCTGAGCCGCGGCATGTAATGCTCGATCGCCTCGGCGAGCGAGCTCGAAGGGGTGATCGGGTACCAGGCGATCACCGAGGCGCCGCCGTAAATCGCCCCCAGGCCGCAGGCGGTGTTGCCTTCGGTGATGATCTTGCCCTTGTTGCCGTCGGGCATGCGCTCGAGGCGCCCGATGTTCTGCGTGTAGCCTTTTTCCTTGACG
>DASWFA010000719.1:0-5287 GCA_036394475.1 Binatia bacterium | reverse complement strand
AGAAAATCCGTGAGGTTTGTCTGTTCTTCCGCCATAAAGCTCCTCGTTAAGCGCGTCCGCGCATGGCCGTGCCGCCGACGCCGAAAGCGCCCCCGCCGAACAGGTTGGGCGTCATGCTCCTCGACTGCGCCTCCTCCTGGGTCACGACGCCGCGCGTGGCCAGATCGACCAGGGCCATATCCATCGTCTGCATTCCGTCTTTCTGGCTGACCTGCATGGTGCCGGGTATCTGGTGAATTTTCGCCTCCCGGATCAGGTTCCGGATCGCCGTCGTACCGGTCATGACTTCCAGCGCGGCCACCCGTCCGTCGCCGGTTTTTTTCTTGAGCAGCGTCTGGGTGATGACCGCCTCGACCGACTCGGCGAACTGCGAGCGGATCTGCGACTGCTGGCTCGGCGGAAAAACGTCGATGATACGGTCGACCGTCTTGGCCGCGCTGGAGGTGTGCAGCGTGCCGAAGACGAGATGGCCGGTCTCCGCCGCGGTGAGCGCGAGCTGGACCGTCTCCAGGTCGCGCATCTCGCCGATCAGAATGATATCCGGGTCTTCGCGCAGCGCCGCCCGGAGCGCGTTGGCGAATGAGAGGGTGTGAAAGCCGAGCTCCCTTTGGTTGACCAGGCATTTCTTGGACTGGTGCACGAACTCGATCGGGTCTTCGACGGTCAGGATGTGGCCTTCGAAGTCCTCGTTGAGATAATCGATCATCCCCGCCAGGGTCGTCGATTTGCCGGAGCCGGTGGGGCCGGTGACGAGGATCAGCCCCTTCTCCCGGTTGCAGAGCTGCTTCAAAATCGGCGGCATGCCGAGCTGTTCCAGCGTCAGGATCTTGGTCGGAATGGTCCGGAACACCGCGCCCTCGCCCTTGCGCTGGAGAAAGACGTTGACGCGAAAGCGGGCGAGGTCGCCCAGCTCGAAGGAAAAGTCGACCTCGTGGTTCGTCTCGAAGGCCTTGCGCAGCGCGTCGTTCATGATGTCGTAAACCATGGTATGGACGTCTTCCTTGGATAGGGCGGCGTGATCGAGCTTTTTCAGGTCCCCATGGATGCGCAGCATGGGCGGCTCGCCCGAGCTCAGGTGGCAGTCGGAAGCCCCCTGCTCGATGCCGAACGCCAGTAACTGGGTAATGTTCATTTAATCCCTCCGAAAACCGCAACCAGCCATACAATTGTTGGCACTGGGGTGTAAATATTTGGTACTTTTTGTACGTTTATGGCGCTCAAGAGCCTAAAATCCACCGTTTTTCGTTAAAAATCGGAATCAGGAAGGTATAAAAAGCAATTTTCGGGCCGATTTAAGCCGGAATACGGGAAAGCTATCTCGAAGGGGAAAAATTACGGCGGCCGGTCAGGCGGGAAAACCGGCGACCAGCTCCTGCAGGCGGGCCTTGGCGTTTTTGAGCACCGGCACCCCGTCGCCGGTAAGCAGCGCGTCGAAGTCCAAAACCAGCAGCGCCTCCACGCTCTCGCGGAGCCGCGCCGGATCGTCCATCACCTTTTCCGGGAGCAGGCTCAACCGGCCCGGCGGGTTGCCGATCACGGCGTCGCCGGCGATGAGGATGCCCCGCTCGGGCCAGTGCAGCGCGACTTCCCCGGGAGACTTCCCGGGCGCGCCGACGACGACCAGGGGGCCGGCTTTCGCGCCGACGCCGAGCTCGTCGTCCAGAAGCGCGCCCTGGCTCCGCGCGTGCGGCGCGTCGGCGGGATGAATCGCCGCGCGCGCTCCGGTGCGCGCCCGTATTTTGTTGACGGCGCGCGAG
This sequence comes from Binatia bacterium, assembly GCA_036394475.1. Taxonomy (GTDB): domain Bacteria; phylum Desulfobacterota; class Binatia; order UBA9968; family UBA9968; genus JAJPJQ01. The sequence continues at coordinate 3,530 of DASWFA010000719.1, read as the reverse complement.
TGGTTGCGGTTGGTGAGGAGAGCCCGCGCGACGCCGCGCCGGGCGAGCTCTTCCAGGTCCTCCGCGCCGAGCTCGACGGGATCGATGCAGAGATTGCCGTCGGGGTGGAGGATCAGATAGCCGTTGAAGTTGTAGCCGTGCGGCTCGGAAAACCACGGCCAGGTATAAATGCCGCTTAAGATCTCCCTCATCTCGCGTCCCAAGCTATCAGCATTCAGCTTTCAGCTTACCCTGATCCGAGTCAGATTCTTGCTGACCGCTGATCGCTGACGGCTGATAGCTAATCGTCATGATCGTGGTGTTGGTGATGGTGGTGGTGCCCCCGCCCGGTCTCCGTATGGCGGAAGATCAGCGACTTGATCACCACCGGGACCGCGCGCGCGTCGGGCAGCTCTTCACCGATGTCGACGAAATCGAAGTCCTTGAGATCGATGCCGTCGATCGAGATGATGCCGGCGCCGGGCAAGAGCTCTCTTTCGAGGATGTTGCCCACGAGCTTGGCGATGTCCGCGTCGAAGACCAGCACCAGCGGCTGGCCCTTGTCCACGTGATCTTTCATCGCCTCGGCCACGCCCTGCGCCAGGCCGCGGATCAGCGGATAGGACGGCCCGAGCTCCCAGTGAATCGCCAGGGCCGCCGGCCGCTCGCCGTCGGTGATGTCGAAGCGCTGCAGCGCCTTCTGGACCGCCTCTTTCACTTCAGCCGGCTCGAGCGGCTCCTGCTGCGGGAACTCGGGCGTCACGACCTGGAGATTGCGCAGCGGCAGGAGGTCGGCGTGGGAGAGGTAAATCGTGTTGCCGCTCACCTGGACGGTGTACTGCGAGGCGCCGATGACCGTGGCGCGGATGCGCACGTCGGCGGGCTTCAGGGGAAGCTTTTTCGCCATCTGCTCCGCGCGCTCGCGCACGCGCCGGCCCAGTTGATTGCCGAGGTCGCCCAGATTTTTTTTCTCGTGGCCGTAAACGTATTCGGAGACGCCGCCGGAGAACATGATTGCGTCGACCTTGCCGTCGAAATCGAGATTGGGCGTTAGCAGCAGGTTCTGGACGAACGGCGAGAGCTTGCCGCGCTCGACCACCGCGAACAGCGAATCGCAGAGGAGCGCGGCCATCTTTTCCTTGTCGTCGTCCTTCATGGTCGCCCCGATGGCGAGCTTTAAGCCGGCCTCGTTGCCGATCTTGACGCCGGTGTCCTCCAGGCGGTTGATCTTTCCCTGCTCGTCCATGGCGACCAGGCGCGCGCCGACTTCGACCGCGCACGTGTCGATCACCTTGCCGTTCTGGGTGATCGCGATCTTGCTCGTGCCGCCGCCGATGTCCACGTTCATGACGGTATAGTTGTTCCCCTCGTGCATGGTCAGGTGCACCGCGCCCGAGCCGTAGGCGGCGAGGATCGCTTCCAGGTTGTGGCCCGCGGTGGCGCAGACGAATTTGCCCGCCTGGGCGGAGAACAGCTCCGAGATCGCGTCGGCGTTTTTCTTCTTCGCCGCCTCGCCGGTCACGATGACCGCGCCGGTGTCGATGTCTTTCGGGGTCAGGCCGGCCTTCTGGTACGCTTCGTGGATGAAATCGGCGAGCCCGTTGGTGTCGATCGTCGTCTTGTCGACGTAGGGCGTGAGCAGGATCGGCGACTCGTGCAGGATCTCGCGCTTGACCACGACAAAGCGGCTGGAGAGCGCGATGCCCTGCCGCCTTAGGAGTAACCGTGAAAAAATCAGGTGCGAGGTGGAGGAGCCGATGTCGATGCCGACGGAGGTGAGCGTGATGCGCTCGGAGCGCCACATCGGGTGGTCTTCGTCCATCGGCACGTCCGCGTCTTCGTCGTCCTCGTATTCATCGTGCAGATAATATTCCTCGGTGGATGGTTCAAACATGCCGCTATATTCCTTTCCCTATTTGGTTTCGTCGCGCAATTAAACCATTGGCATACCACAACAAAAGCCGGCTTGCCAATCGATCGGCGTAAAAAGACGCTGCCTGGGATGACGCGTAGCAGGGGCGGTTCGCGAGCCGCCCCTGCATTAAAGACTTCCGAGCGCCGGCCGGGTGTTTCTCGGAGGGCCGATGCGTCCGGCGACGGACGGTCGAGCGTAAGTTTTTGCACGAGCGTAGCACAGGCCCATCGTATCGGCCCGGAGAGAAACTGCCGGCCGGACTACGGTAGATGGACCTTTATGGCCGGCCTGGGAGCATGGACAACATGGGGTTGGGATAGTAATATGACCCCATCGGATCACCATGGGCCAGGAAGAGTACAGCGAGCTAGCCTCTTTTCTCCGGCGCTTCATCCGCCGCTTCCGGACCGTCAAGGGGCTGGAGGGGCTCTGCCTCTTCGGGATTTCGCTCGTCCTGCTCTTTTCCCTGGGACTGGCGGTCCGCGAGATCAAATCTTTTTTTCCCTACGCGCCCGCGATTTACTGCCTGCTCGCCGCCGCGCTCCTGATCGCGCCGCTCGCCTGGACGCTGTTCCAGGTCTGGCGCCGCGTCTCGGACGAGTGGGCGGCGCTGTACATCGAGAAAGAGTGTCCCCATCTCAAAAACAACCTGATCAATTCGCTCCAGCTCTATCCCGAGATCGCGGACGAGAAGCGGCGGCCGGAAATCTCCGCCACCATGGTCCTCGCCCTGCTCCGCGCGACGCGCCGGCAGGTCGATTCGCTCCGCGTGGAAGAGCTGGTCGACACCGCGCCGGCCGCCGCCAAGGGCCGGCTTCTGGCCGCGCTCTTCCTCCCGGTGCTGGCCGTCGTGCTGTTCAACCCGTCGTCGGTGAGCGACACTTTCAGCCTGCTCGCCCATCCGCTCAAAGATATTCCGCCGTCCGAGACGCGGATCGATCTCGCCCCCAAGGGGATTCGGGTCGCGCGCGGCGCCAACGTGGTCCTGCAAGCCGCCGCGTCGGGAGCCATTCCCAAGACCATGGACCTTTTGCTCGCGTCGGCCGAAGGCGGCGCCGAGGAGAGAATACCCATGGAGTCGGTCGGCGGCGGGAAGTTCACCGCCACGCTCGACGCCGTCAAGCACAGCGTCTCGTACCGCGCCGTCGCCGGGACTTTTACCTCGGCCGCCTACCGGCTCGAAGCGATCGACCCGCCCGAGATCGCGAACCTCCACGCCACCCTTCATCCGCCCAATTACACCGGCATGCCGGCGCTGGAGATCCAGGGAGGCAATATCGAGGCGCTCAGGGGCTCGACGGCGCGCTTGGAGGCCGAGACCAGCAAGGAAGTCGTCAAGGCGAAGCTCGTGCTCGACCAGGGCAAGGAAGTGCCGCTTAAAATCGACGGCAAAAAGCTCTCGGCCAACCTCGTCCTGTTCCAATCCGAGCGCTATCGGATCGAGGTGGAGGATGCGACCGGCTTCCGCAACAATCCGATCGCCTACGACATCCGGCTCCGTCCCGACGGCTTTCCGACGGCGGAGCTGCTCAAGCCCGCCGAGGACCTGGAGGTCAACGGCGACGAGACGCTCGGGCTCGAGTTCAGCGCGCGCGACGACTTCGGCGTCCAGGAGGCCGCGCTCGTCGTCCGGATC